>JAURLR010000302.1 GCA_030831135.1 Alphaproteobacteria bacterium | reverse complement strand
GCCTCGACCAGGGCGATCCGGTCTTCGGCGCGGCCGGTAAAGCGCAGATAGCGCAAGGTTTCGGAATCGACCGGGAAGATACCGCAGGTCGCACCATATTCCGGCGCCATGTTCGCGATGGTTGCCTGATCGGCAAGCGTGAGGTGATCGAGCCCGTCGCCATAGAATTCGACAAACTTGCCGACAACGCCCTTGGCGCGCAGCATCTGGGTCACGGTCAGAACCAGATCGGTCGCGGTCATGCCTTCACGCAGCTGGCCGGTCATCTTGAAGCCGACGACTTCGGGCAGCATCATCGAGATCGGCTGGCCGAGCATCGCGGCTTCTGCTTCGATGCCACCAACACCCCAGCCCAGGACACCAAGGCCGTTCACCATGGTGGTGTGGCTGTCGGTGCCGACAAGCGTGTCCGGGTAAGCAATCGTCTTGCCGCCATTTTCGGACGTCCAGACTGTCTGGGCCAGATATTCCAGATTCACCTGATGGCAGATGCCGGTTCCCGGCGGAACCACGCGGAAGTTGTCAAACGCGGTCTGGCCCCAGCGCAGAAACTCATAGCGCTCTCCATTGCGCTCATACTCCAGCTCGACATTCTTCTCGAAGGAGCTGTCGGTGCCGAAATGATCCACCATGACCGAGTGATCGATCACGAGATCCACCGGCGAGAGCGGATTGATCAGCTGCGGGTCGGCATTGAAGCCGGTCACCGCATCGCGCATCGCAGCCAGATCGACCACGGCGGGCACGCCGGTGAAATCCTGAAGCAGGATGCGGGCAGGGCGGTACGCAATCTCGCGATCCGAGCGGCGATCCTGGACCCACTGGGCCAGCGCCTTGATGTCATCGGTGGAGACACTGCGGCCGTCTTCATGGCGCAAAAGATTCTCCAGCAAGACCTTCATCGAATATGGGAGGCGTGAAATATCGCCGATCTGCTCGCTCGCAGCCTTCAGGCTGAAATAGTCGTAGCTCTGACCTCCGACCTGAAGGGTCCGGCGGGTTTTCAGGGTGTCCTGGCCGATCGTGCTCATCGACGCATCTCCTTCCCCGATCACGGGGGTCAATATTGTTGCTCGAAAGCTGATGCGGGGGTGGTGACCCGACCGGCATCAAACGCGCCCGGTTTATAGGACAAACCCGGCGCGACTCCAAGGCGCGAACGCGCACAATACCTGAGACGGTGCATCCCGGTTCACATGTCGGCAATTATGGTCGGCCCGAACATGGACTGCGGATGCCAAACCAGAGTCCGGCAAGACCAAGCCGGGCATTGAAAGAATGCACATTTCCGCCCCATTGCGAACCAGATGTCGCCAAAGTGGGTCCCAATATTAGAGGCTGACCGGGAACGTCCCCCCATCAGCGTTCCTGGACAGCCTCCGATGCTTCGATCCGATCCCCTTGGGTCGAAGCCGATCAAGGCCCCTAAAGACCGTCGGCTCCCCCCAGTCGGCGGTCTTTTCCTTTCGATCTTCCTTCGGCTATTGCTTGCGCGCACCAGAACCGAGAAAAGTCCTGCTGCCACCAGCAACCGGAATTGATTCTCTTTCGGGAACGCTTGCTCTAGAGCATGATCTTCATAGGTGGAAACCATTCTGTTTGTGTCGCGGCGCGGCGATCCGCGCGGAAGGCGGCACAGCGCGATGCTTACGCATCGGGCAAGCCGCCTGACAAAGCGGGCGGCCGCCGCGGCCAAACCCGAAGGGGCGGGCGGATTTGCGCCAATGCCGTCGGATTCAGGCTCGGCCGTACCGACCGGTACGCCCTTCGCCAGAACCCTCGGTCTTGCCGCAAATCCACCTCGCCAGAATGCTTCCACCTATGAAGATCATGCTCTAGGTTCGCCCTTCGATGAACACAACGAAACAAAGCAGAATTCCTTGCAGGGACTGACCACCCATCGCCTTGCCTGTATCCGTGGCGAGCGGGCCGTCTTTGCGGGACTGGACCTGCAGGTCAAACCCGGGCGCGCCCTGTTGCTGTCGGGAGCTAACGGGAGCGGGAAATCGAGCCTGCTGCGGGTGCTTGCCGGATTGTTGCCTGCGGCCGGGGGGCGCATCACGTGGGAAGGCACCGATATCGCCGAGGATTCCGATGCCCACCGGGCGCGCGTAGCTTATGTCGGCCATGCAGACCCCCTCAAGCCGTCCATGACGGCCACCGAAAATCTGCGCTTCTGGGCACAATTATACGGACTCGACCCCGATGTTGAGCCCGCGCTCTTCCAGTTTTCCATCGAACACCTTGCCGATGTACCGGCACGCTACTTCTCGGCAGGCCAGAAACGCCGCCTGAACCTGGCGCGTCTGGCGGCGGGACAGAACTCGCCCGCCGGACCGGCGCTCTGGTTGCTCGACGAACCGGCCACCGGGCTCGATCCCGGTGCGGTATCCATGCTGGCGAACACGATCCTGGCGCATCTCTCCAACGAAGGTGTCGCGATCATCTCGACCCATGGCGGACGCCTCGATGCATTGCTCGCCGACCATGCCGATCATGTGACCATGCAGACGTCCCAGGACGGATTTCCGGGATGATCGGGCTTGTCTTGCTTGTACGCCGGGAACTCGGCCTTGCCCTGCGCGGGGGCACGGATGCCATCATGGCCGTTGTCTTTTTTGTTCTGGCGGCCGTTCTCTTTCCCTTCGGGGTTGGCACGGACCCCGCCATGCTCCCGCGCATCGGGGGCGGCATCATCTGGGTCGTCGCCCTGCTGGCTGCGATGCTCTCGCTCGAACGCATGTTCGCCGCCGACCATGAGGATGGCAGCCTCGACCTGCTGTATCTCTCGCCGGTGGGATTGGGGACACTGGCCCTGGCAAAGGCGCTGGCCCATTGGCTGACAACCGGCGTGCTGCTGCTGATCGCCGCACCGGTTCTGGCACTCCTCTACAATCTTCCAGCCAGCGCCTTTGGCGCGCTTGTCGCGTCCATGCTGCTCGGCACACCGATCCTCAGCCTTGTGGGCAGTATCGGTGCGGCGCTGACCCTCGGGGCCCGCCGGGGCGG
>JAURLR010000301.1 GCA_030831135.1 Alphaproteobacteria bacterium | reverse complement strand
TCCGGCCCGATGCGACACGCCGATCAGCGTGCCGGCCGTGTCGAACATGTCCACGAACAGGAATGCAATAATCACCGAGATCATGCTGATCTGGAATGCACCCGCGATATCCAGCTGCAGGAAGGTCGGAGCCAGAGACGGGATCGTGAAGTTCATGTTTGTGCCTGCGGCGGCCCCGAAGATATGGGCGAGAACCGTGGTTCCGACGATCCCGAAGATAATTGCCCCCTTCATCCCGATACGATCCATGGCAACAATTGCCACAAATCCCACGGCGACAAGGATCACCTCGATCGAAGTGACTTCACCGAGCGTGACGAGCGTGGCCGGGTGATCGACGGTGATGCCCGCAATTTCCAGCGCAATCACACCGATGAACAGGCCGATGCCCGCTGAAATCGACATTTTCAGCGATTTCGGTATCGCATTTATGATCCAGACCCTGATCGGCAGGATCGTGATGATCAGGAAGAACACACCCGACAGGAAGATCACGCCCAGCGCGGTCTGCCATGGCACCCCCATGCCGCCGACGACCCCGAAGGCAAAGAAGGCGTTCAGGCCGAGGCCCGGTGCCAGCGCAATCGGATAGTTGGCCCAAAGCCCCATGATGAAACAGCCGATGGCGGCTGCAAGGCACGTCGCGACAAACAGCGCGCCCTTGTCCATACCCGTGGTCGACATGATGTCCGGGTTGACGATGATGATATAGGCCATCGTGAGGAACGTCGTCAGGCCCGCCATCACTTCGATGCGGACCGTCGTTCCATTTTCCGACAGCTTGAACAGGTTTTCGAACATAGCGGCGTATCTCCCGTGATTGCCCTTGGTACTTTGGATAAGCACTTCTCTCGCGAGGGCTTGCGGAACGCAAAACTGATCGAAAAGAATGGACCCCAACCGAATTCAGCCGCACGCCCATGCGGACAAAAACGTTAGCGTGATTCTTCGGGAGGACGTTACAGCTTTGTTAAGGCCGTTTTGATAGACTCGAAACATGAAATACTTGCGCAAAATCATGCTGTTAGTGGTTTTTCTGGTGCCCGCTCATGCTGCACTTGCACAATCGGTTGTGACTATAAATGAGGCAGATTGCGACCGCTTGGTTGCCCATGTCGTCTCCCCGGACGTGGCCTACACACCCGGCATGGACGTCAACGGACAAGCCGTGGCACCTGCCGATCTCAATGGGAGCGCCAATATTCAGATGCCCGATGTGATCTCCATCCCGGTGACGATTGATCTTGCGACAAGCCTCGGGATCCAGACGCCCTTCCTGGCGCGGCCCACAATCGGGGAGGTGCAGGTGACGCGCGATGGCCGCGTGACGTTCAACGGTCAGCCGATCACCAGCGATGCCGAACACGAACTGGCCAGACAATGCCAGATCGTGAAGGGGCGGTAGCAGACCCATCTTTTTTCGGAGTGTCGGGGCGAGGCGTTTTCGGCGCGATAATTGTCGGCGAATGCCATGGACAGGCGCGACCGGTTTTCCTTACTCTCCGCCGCGCCACGCCTGACCGGAGAAAAACACATGCGGCGCAGTCAGTTGTTCCTGCCGACCCTGAAAGAAACCCCGTCCGAAGCCCAGATTGTCTCGCATCGTTTGATGCTGCGCGCCGGTCTGGTCCGCCAGTCGGCATCGGGAATTTATACCTGGCTGCCTGCGGGCTATCGGGTGCTTCGCAAGATCGAGCAGATCGTACGTGAAGAGCAGGACCGCGCCGGAGCGCAGGAGGTCCTGATGCCAACGATCCAGTCGGCTGAAGTGTGGCGCAAGTCGGGTCGTTACGACGACTACGGCAAGGAAATGCTGCGGATTGTCGACCGCCATGACCGCGAGATGCTGTTTGGCCCGACCGCCGAGGAGGTCATCACCGATATCGTGGCAAACGAGATCACCAGCTATCGCGATCTTCCCAAGAATCTCTACAACATCCAGTGGAAGTTCCGTGACGAAGTACGGCCGCGTTTCGGTGTGATGCGCGGGCGCGAATTCCTGATGAAGGACAATTATTCCTTCGATCTGGACTATGAGAGCGCCCGGCATTCCTACAACCGGATGTTTGTGGCCTATCTGCGGACCTATGCCCGGATGGGGCTGAAGGCCATTCCGATGGCCGCCGATACTGGGCCTATTGGTGGCGATCTCAGCCATGAGTTCATCATTCTGGCCGAAACCGGTGAGAGCGCGGTGTTCTGCGACAAGGCGCTGCTTGAATTGCCGCCGCCCGGGGACGAGGTTGATTACAACAACGACCTGCAGTCCACAGTCGACACCTGGGCCGATCACTATGCGGCAACCGACGAGAAGCACGATCCCGACAATTGCCCGATTGACGGTGACCAGCTTGTCACGGCACGCGGGATCGAAGTGGGTCATATCTTCTATTTCGGGACCAAGTACTCAAAACCCCTGGGGGCAGAGGTGCAGGGTCCTGACGGCCAGCAGATCACCCTTGAAATGGGAAGTTACGGTATCGGCGTGTCGCGTCTGGTCGGGGCGATCATCGAAGCCTCCCATGATGATGCCGGGATCATCTGGCCGGAATCCGTTGCCCCCTGGTTGGTTGGCGTGATCAATCTGAAGGTCGGCGATTCCGAATGTGATGGCGCGTGCGAGAAGATCTACGCCGATCTGCAGGCTGCAGGCATCGAAACGCTCTATGACGACCGCGACGAGCGGGCAGGCGCCAAGTTTGCGGATATGGACCTTGTCGGCATTCCCTGGCAGCTCACCGTCGGCCCTCGCGGGATCAAGGATGGCAAGGTCGAGATCAAGCGGCGCGGAACGGATGAGAAGTCCGAAATTGCGCTGAGCCAGCTCGGGGCCTGGATTGCCGAACGGGCGGCACCATAACGTGGCCACACTGTTCGGGCAGTTTTGCCTGATGTCCTGTTCTGATCGGAAACCCGCCTGATGTTTGCTGCCGTTGAATGGATGATCGCGTGGCGTTATATGCGCGCGCGCAGGGCCGAGGGGTTCATCTCGGTGATCGCCGGATTCTCGCTGCTCGGAATTGCGCTGGGCGTGGCAACGCTGATCATCGTCCTCTCGGTCATGAACGGCTTC
>JAURLR010000300.1 GCA_030831135.1 Alphaproteobacteria bacterium | reverse complement strand
AGCCTGTCGACCCGTTTCAAGACAGCTGCGCGTTACGCCATCAACCGTAAGGGGTTCTTGGCCATGGGCGTTTCTTTCGCTCAGGGCTTTTTCAAGGTCGACCCGGCTGCTGTATCTCCCGACATCCAGTCCCAATTGATGCTGTTCAGTTCGCCCGTCGTGGGCGGGGCGCCCTTTCCCTTTCCCGGCGCAACCATCGTGTCTGCACTGCTGCGCCCCGAAAGCGTCGGACATGTGAACATTGTGTCCGCCGACCCGTTCGCGGCACCGGAAATCCAGCCGAACTACCTCACGGCCCAGAAAGACCGGGATGTGCTGATCGGCGCGGTAAAAATGATGCGGCAGATCACCGGCCAACCGGCATTCCAGAAATTCATTCTCGAGGAACATGAGCCCGGCCCGAACTGTCAGACCGACGACGAAATTCTCGACTATCTCTATCGCGGCGCACGGACCAGCTACCACCCTGTCAGCACGTGCCGGATGGCGCCCGGTTCTGACGTGACAGCTGTGGTGGATGAACGCTTGCGAGTGCATGGAATCGAGGGCCTGCGTGTTGCCGACACCTCGATCATGCCGACACTCATCTCGGGCAACACCAATGCACCGGCCATCATGATCGGAGAAAAAGCGTCCGACATGATTCTGGCTGACGCCCGCTGAATTCGCTCACAAACTGAGCGGGCGCCACGATCCGGGGCGCAATCGAAATCCGGATCAGGCATAATGGACAAAATTCCAAATACCGGGGGAAACACACATGCTTATTGTCGATTCACAGGTCCATATCTGGATCAACACCCAGATGGCCCCCATCCATCGTCAGGTCCCGAACTTCACAGCGGAAAACCTGATTACCGAGATGGATGAAGCCGGCATCGACCGGGTGATCCTGCACCCCCCGGGTGTTGTACCGAATGGCAACGAGATCGCAATCGCTGCGGCCAATGCCTATCCCGACAGGTTCAAGGTTCTCGGCTGGGTCCATATGGATCAGCCTGAACGCAGCGCACCGAAACTGGCCGGGTGGCGCGACATACCGGGCATGCTGGGCCTGCGTTTCCTGTTTATCGCACCCGGGCGGGAAACATGGCCGACGGACGGTACGCTGGACTGGATCTGGCCCATCGCCAATGAACAGAAAATGCCCGTCGGCCTTCTCGCCCATGATTTTCTTCCCACCCTCGGCGAAATTGCCAACCAGTACCCCGATATCCCTTTTCTGATCGATCATCTGGGGGCCAGCCCCTTCAAGAAGGATGCGGAATCCTTCGAAACCCTGCCCGATCTGGTCGCGCTGGCGAAGTATCCCAACGTGGCGGTCAAAATGTCCGGCGCCAACGGGAACTCGACCCAGCCCTATCCCCACAAGAACATTCACGACGAACTGCATCGTATTTTTGACGCATTCGGGCCTGATCGTTGTTTCTGGGGAACAGACCTGTCTCGCATGAATTGCAGCTACAAGGAATGTGTGACCCTGTTCACCGAAGAACTGCCCTGGCTGTCGGGCCGTGATCTGGAACTGGTGATGGGCGAAGCGCTCTGCAACTGGATCGGATGGGACCTGCCCGCCTAGGACCCAGGGTGGCACAGGCGTTCGTCGCCTTTAATACGTGATTCGGGAGAACCAAATGTTGAAGACCCCCGCGAGCGGTGCTCGCCGTATCGTTGTGAGTACCCTGTTCGCTCTGGCTGTGTGCCTGGCTGTTCCGGCAAACGCGGTTGCGCAGTCTGGACAGGAAATCGCGCAGGGAACCTACGACGAAGCAACGATCGACAACTTCGTCAAGGCAGCACGGCAGGTGGTGGCCTTGCGCAAGCAGTATGAACCCAAACTCGAAGCCGCACCGACCAAGGAAGCCGCACAAAAACTCGTCGATGAAGCGCGTGGCCATATGAGCGCAGCAATCGCGAGCGCCGGATTCACCGATGCCGAGTACATGGAAATCGCCAGAACAGCGCAGGCGGACCCGACCCTGCGCGCCCGCCTGGAGGCGTTGGTCGGCACTCCTTGACAGAGGCTGATGCGGACCGAAGAAACTGGGTGAGCGTGCAAGCCTCTATCCGAGTGTGCTAGAGCAAATTTCAAGATCGGCCCATTGCTCGCAAGGATCCGCAGGATGACCAGAATCACCAGCACAGAAGAACTTCAGGCCATCTATGGCGCGCCTGTCGAAACCTCCCTGGCCAAGGAAGTCGCGCATATCACACCCCACTATCGCAAGATGATCGAGGCGTCGCCGTTCGTGGCCCTTGCGACAGCGGGCCCAGAAGGGCTTGATTGCTCGCCCCGCGGAGACATGGCCGGGTTTGTCCGCATCCACGACGATCACACCGTGATGATGCCCGACCGCAAAGGCAACAACCGGGTCGACTCACTGCGCAACATCATTCGCAACCCCCATGTCGCCCTGCTATTCCTCTTGCCGGGCAGTGGCAACACGCTCCGCATCAACGGCCGCGCCCACCTGTCCGTGGATGCTGACCTTCTCGACAGTTTTGCCATTGATGGCAAGGCACCCCGTTCGGTCATCGTGACCGAAGTGGACACCGTGTATTTCCAGTGCGCCCGCGCGATTGTCCGGGCCGAACTCTGGAACCCGGATCGCCATATCGATCCGAAGGACCTGCCCACGCCGGGACAAATTCTGGCCGACCTGAGCAACAACACTCTGGGCGGTGAAGACTACGACATGGCCTGGCCCGAGCGGGCCAAGGCGAACCTCTGGTAGAGAGGGAACAGGTTGGCGACTGAAGCTTTTTTTGCACAAATAGTCAGGCACAACTGGGAACAAAACCGGCTGCTGATCAGTTATAGATACCGAACGACTCAAAAACCCCAAAGGGAACGACCATGGACATCATTCGCATCATCATTGCCATT
>JAURLR010000299.1 GCA_030831135.1 Alphaproteobacteria bacterium | reverse complement strand
CGGTGGTCACGGCGATATTAGTAACATGATGCGACGAATCCCAAACACCGTCGTTCCCGCGCAGGCGGGAACCCATCACCTCAGGCGGATATCCATTTGAATACCAGCGTTAATGGATGTCCGCCTTCGCGGGCATGACGATTGGCATGAACCGGCCTATTCGAAGGCCTCTTCCCAGTTGCCCTGGGTTGCGGCCTTGGAATATTCGGTCGAGCGGTTTTCGAAGAAGTTGGCGTGCTCGACACCGTTGAGCATCTCTTCCATCCATGGCAGCGGGTTCGCCTCGATCCGGTAGACCGGCTGCAGACCAAGCTGGGAGAGGCGGCGGTCAGCGATGTAGCGGATGTACTGTTTCACTTCCTTGGCCTCAAGCCCCTCAAGGCTACCCATTTCAAACGCCAGATCGATAAAGGCGTCTTCATGGTTGAGCACGGTTTCGCAGGCCACATAAAGTTCACGCTTGAATTCTTCGTCCCAGATTTCCGGGTTCTCGTTGATGAAGGTGCGGAACAGCTTGATGATCGAAGCCGTGTGCAGGCTTTCATCGCGTACCGACCAGGTCACGATCTGGCCCATGCCCTTCATCTTGTTGTGTCGCGGGAAGTTCAACAGGATCGCGAAGGACGCAAACAGCTGCAGCCCTTCGGTGAACGCCCCGAACATCGCAAGCGTCATGGCGATGTCGCGGTTCGTCTCGACACCGAACTCCTGCATGTAGTCGTATTTGTCCTTCATCTGCTGATACTTGAGGAAGGCCGAGTACTCGGTCTCGGGCATCCCGATCGTGTCGAGCAGATGGGAATAGGCCGAAATGTGCACGGTCTCGATGTTCGAGAAGGCCGCCAGCATCATCTGCACTTCGGTGGGTTTGAACACCTGCGTGTAGTGCTTCATGTAGCAGTTGTTCACTTCCACATCGGCCTGGGTGAAGAAGCGGAAAATATGCGTCAGCAGGTTCCGCTCGGAATTGTCCAGCGTGCGGTGCCAATCCTTCACATCGTCGGCCAGCGGCACCTCTTCGGGCAACCAGTGGACACGCTGCTGCATCAGCCAGGCGTCATAGGCCCAGGGGTAGCTGAACGGCTTGTACTGAACGCGTTCTTCGAGCAGTGACATTGATACTTTCCTCTTTCCGGGACGCGCCGCCCCGGTACCGAAGGGTCCGGGGCGCGCCACGTCAAATTTGCACCTTCAGCCTACTGACAGGCGAGGCATTCCTCGTAATCGTTGCGGCTGGCCGCGGCGCGATCCGCTTCTTCGTCGCCCGTGACCGGCACCAGCGCGCCGACACTTTCGGAACGCTGCAGTGATTTCGAGCGACAGTAGTAGAGGCTCTTCACGCCTTTCTTCCAGGCCTGGAAGTGGATCTGATGCAGGTCGCGCTTGTGCACGTCTGCGGCCAGGAACACGTTCAGGGACTGGGACTGGCAGATGAAGGGCGAACGGTCGGCGGCCAGGTCGATCACCCAGCGCTGGTCGATTTCGAAGGCGGTCTTGAAGACATCCTTCTCATCATCGCTCAGGAAGTCGAGATGCTGAACCGAGCCCTCGCCGGTCGTGATCGTGGACCAGACCGCATCCGTATCCTTGCCCTTTTCGGCCAGAAGACGCTTGAGGGCCTTCGAGCGGACATTGAAGGAACCCGACAGGGTCTTGTGGGTGAAGCTGTTGGCCGCAATCGGCTCAATGCCCGGCGAAGCGCCGCCACAGATGATCGAGATCGACGCGGTCGGCGCAATCGCCATCTTGTTCGAGAACCGCTCCATGATGCCGTAATCCTGAGCATCGAGACAGGCACCGCGTTCTTCGGCCAGCATCACGGATGCCGCATCGGCCTGTTCGCGGATGTGCTTGAACATCTTCTTGTTCCACGCCTTCGCGACAGCAGATTCGAAGGGCACCATCTGATCCTGCAGGAACGAGTGGAAGCCCATGATGCCGAGCCCGACCGAACGTTCACGTGCGGCGGAATACTTGGCCTTGGCGAATGAATCTTCGGCGTTGTCGATGAAATCCTGCAGAACATTGTCAAGGAAGCGCATCACGTCCTCGATGAAGGTCGGGTGATCCTTCCATTCCAGGAAGCTCTCGACATTCAGCGACGACAGGCAGCACACGGCCGTGCGGTCATTGCCGAGATGGTCCAGACCCGTCGGCAGGGTGATCTCGGAACACAGGTTCGAGGTCTTCACCGTCAGGCCGGCCAGCTTCTGGTGCTCGGGCACGTGCCGGTTCACCGTGTCGGAATAGACGATGTAGGGCTCACCGGTCTCGATCCGGGCGGTCAGCAGACGAATCCAGAGGCTGCGCGCCTTCACCGTGGCAATCGGCGCACGGTCCTTCGGGCTGACCAGCGCCCAGTCTTCATCGGCCTCGACAGCACGCATGAAGGCATCGGTCACCAGCACACCATGGTGCAGGTTCTGGGCCTTGCGGTTCGGGTCGCCACCGGTCGGGCGGCGGATTTCGATGAATTCCTCGATCTCGGGATGGTCGATCGGCAGATACACCGCAGCCGAACCGCGACGCAGCGAACCCTGGCTGATGGCGAGGGTCAGAGAGTCCATCACCCGGATGAACGGCACCACACCCGAGGTCTTGCCGTTATGGCCGACCTGCTCACCAATCGAACGCAAATTGCCCCAATAGCTGCCAATGCCGCCGCCACGCGCTGCGAGCCAGACATTCTCGTTCCAGAGGTCAACGATGCCTTCAAGGGAATCCGAGGCTTCATTGAGGAAACAGGAAATCGGCAGGCCGCGCTGTGTGCCGCCATTCGAGAGAACCGGCGTTGCGGGCATGAACCAGAGCTTGGAAATATAGTCGTAGATCCGCTGGGCATGGGCGGAATCATCGGCATAGTGGCTGGCCACGCGGGCGAAAAGCTTCTGCGGGGAACCCTTCTCATGGTTGAGAAGATAGCGATCCTCAAGAGTTTCCTTGCCGAATGCGGTCAGCAGTGAATCACGGGACGGATCAATCCGGATCCGCACACGTTCGGTCTGGTAGATGTTCGCCGTATCGGAATCCTTGCCGACAAGATCGTTATCCACATCCCGAGTCGCTTCAATTTCGGTGGAATCGGCAGATTCCAGTTCCAGTTCATCCGTTTCAAACACGTCCAAATCTTCCGTTTCAATAGCTTTGCGCGTTTTGTCCACAGCGCCATCAACAGCTGAAATTCCAGCAGAACCGTCCATTACCAAGCCCCCTACAACCAATATTCCAAGTGCTCCACACCCTGTGGGCAGTTTTCGAGGGAAAAATGCTCAAAATCCACAACATCTGGAGAGGTAACGACAACTTAACACTAAATGTTGGAAGCCTGTCACCGTGAACAATTCGGGAACATTCTAAACTTTGACGTTTTTGAGTCAACGCACAGGAATCCGAATCGTTCAAATTCGCCAGATTGTTACGAGTCGCGCAGGCTATGGGTTTTTATGTTTGTGCCCGTTTTGTGCCACAAATCGCAAAATCTTGTGGTCGGGCCAAAAGCGACTCGGGAATTTAGCGGCGAACGAAACGTGATCAGGAAATTTTCGCCGGAAATCCGGCCTTTCCTGTTTTGCCGTTATCCTTCGCTGCGGAGTGAAAGCGTTACGCTCTCCCCCAAACCCTCGTCATGCCCGCGAAGGCGGGCATCCATTCACACCGACGCCGCCCCGGGAACCGCTTGTGGTTATGGACCCCTGCCTGCGCAGGGGTGACGACCGGGATATGGCGGTGCCGGTGACCTTCCCCCAACGTCATGGCCGGGCAAGACCGAGCAATTCTCAGCATCCTTCGAGACGCGCGCGTTGCTCGCTCCTCAGGAGGAGGGGGGGGGGTGGTTTTCCATCAAACCTCATCCTGAGGAGACCGCGAAGCGGTCGTCTCGAAGG
>JAURLR010000298.1 GCA_030831135.1 Alphaproteobacteria bacterium | reverse complement strand
CTGGAACGCATGCATCGGAAGCTTCGACGCCTCAAAGCAGTAGCAGAAGCCGCCAACATCGACGACGCCGTTCTGGACACCTTCAAAGGTGTCGAACACCTTCACGATGGAGCCGCTATAGCCCTCGATGAAGTTGACCGTATGATCGGTCTGGGCCTCAACAGCCTTCTTCAACTCAGTCTGAAAAAAGGTCTTCATCAACCCGGCATAAACAACTGTCGGCGGATGGCCGGATGCGATACGGATATTGATCGTGTCTGCGCTGGCGGACGAAGCCCCTGCCAAGGCACCAGCGCCAACGAGCGCGGCAACCGACAGTCCAGCGAAGTGTCTGGTGAAACTTTTCATATGTGTACTCCTCCCATAGGCCGGTTCTTTGCCGACCGGCTTATCTGTTCGCCCGTTACGAAGAACGGGTTTGTCGTCAAGACGAGGGGCACCCTAAGGCTTTATATAAGACTCGTAAACTGAGCAGATCGCTCTGCATCGTCAGACATAAGTCGGAGACATCAGACTTCGGCCTAAGCGCTCAGGTCCCGAAGCTCCGGTCCCCCGCATCGCCAAGGCCCGGGATGATATAGCCTTTATCGTCAAGCCGCTCATCGACCGCACCGACAAAAACCGGGACATCCGGGTACGCCGCCCTGAGGGCCGCCAGTCCCTCGGGGGCGGCCAGGATCGAAGCCAGGCGCAGATTTGTCACGCCTCGTTCCTTTAACTGGGAAATGGCAGAGATCGAGGAATTGGCCGTTGCCAGCATCGGATCGACAATCAGGTTGTAGCGTTCGGCGATGTCCGGCGGACCGTTGAAATAGTACTCGACTGCCTCCAGCGTATCGTGATCCCGATAAACACCGATATGCGCGACCGAGGCCGTCGGTATCAGATCAAGCACGCCATCGAGCATCGCATTGCCCGCCCGCAGGATCGACACCAGCACCGGAGCCGGGCTGGCAAGCACCCGCGCCGTCATCGGCGCGATCGGGGTTTCGATGTTGCGGTCGGTCATGACCAGATCTCGCGTGACCTCATAGGTCATGAGTTGTGCGATTTCCCGGACGAGCGCGCGAAAGACAACGGATTTGGTCTCCCGGTCACGCAGCAGGGATATCTTGTGCTCGACCAGCGGATGATCAATTACGGTCAGATTGTCTGTCATTGGCTTTCCCCCGGATAATGTCTTTCCCCGGATGTAGCGCGACGGGACCCGAATTGCGAGACGCAGATCATTTCCCGACCCTACACCGGTTGAAGATATGCCCACGGGTCTGCCATTCTCCGGCCTTCGGCAGCTTTCTAGACACAAAGGAACCCGGGGTGAACGCACGGGATCATCTTGCAAGACCGGTGATTGAACGCGAGGATCGGGCCGACGGCTCGATCCTGCTGCACAATGCCACGCCGCTCCCCGACCCAATGCCCGACATTCTGGATCGCTGGAACCACTGGGTGCGCGCACAGCCGGATGCCGTTTTCGTCAGCGAGCGCCACAATGGCGCAATCCGAACTGCCAGCTTTGCCGAAATTGACCGGCTGTCCGACAATTGCGCGCACCGTCTGTGCACCGCTGGCTGCAACCCGGCAGATATCGTCGCCGTAATCGCCGGGGCGAGCATTGCCCATGCCGCACTCAAGCTCGCCGCACTCAAAACCGGGGTCGTGCATGTACCGCTATCGCCCCTGCTGCTGGAGACAGATTATGGCCGGGACCGACTGGCAGGGCTTCTCGGGATTGCAAATCCGAAACTGACCCTGGGCCCCGATGACACGCCACCACGGGCACCTGTCCATGACTTCGGGGCATGGTCGGGACTGGATGGCTTTGTGGAGCAAGGCCCGGATCGGGGACAGTACACGCCCGGTCCCCTCGCACCGACCGATCCCGCCGCGATCTATTTCACATCCGGATCCACCGGCGACCCGAAAGGTGTCGCGATCACCCGCGCTATGATCGCGTCCAACCAGAGCGCCTATGCCGCCCACTGGCCCTTCCTGGCACAGAAGCCACCGGTCCTGATCGACTGGTTGCCCTGGCACCACGTCTTCGGCGGCCTCGACAATTTCCACAAGATGGTCTGGAACGGCGGGGCCTATCACATTGAAGAACTGCCCAGCGCAGGAAACATGGACGCCATCGCAGCTCGCATTCGTGAGACACGGCCCACGATCCACATCAACGTACCCTATGGCATCGATCTTCTGCTCGATCATCTCGATCACAGCCCCGACACCCGCACCGCCCTGCTGGAACGCCTCGACCTGATCTTTTTTGCCGGGGCAGGCATGAGTGACGACACATGGCAGCGGCTGGGGACGATGGTGAAGAATGGCGCCCCGCCGGCCGGACATATGCCACTGGTGGTCTCCGGCTATGGCGCGACAGAAGCCGCCTCGACCATGTGTCTGGGGTTTGACCCCGCCACCCGCACCAGCGAAATCGGCTTGCCCCTGCCCGGGCACACGATCCGCCTGGCACCTGTGGACGGCGAAGCCCACGAAATCCGGTTTCGGGGTCCGAACGTCGCGCCCGGCTATGTCGGCAAGGACGGCCTGACCCCGCTCGATCTCGACGAGCTTGGTTTTCTGCGAACGGGTGATCTTGGCCGTGCGCTTGTCGACGGCACGCCAGAGCTCGGGCTTTGCTTCGATGGCCGGATCGCCGAGGATTTCAAACTCACCACGGGAACCCGGGTCAAGGTCGGCGCATTGCGCCATACGCTGCTGGCCGCATGCGCGCCCTATCTACAGGATGTGGCCATCGCCGGGGCGGGGCGCGACCGTATTGCGGCGATCCTGTTTCCCACACAGTCGGCCCGCGATTCCCTGACGCGCGCCGAACTTCGCGCGCATATGCTGGAATCCCTGATCGACCACAACATCGCGATGCCCGGCAGTTCGACTGCGATTTACCGCGCGCTTGTGTCAGATACGCCCCCGGACCGGAACGCTGGCGAGATCACCGACAAGGGACCTCTCGCCCAGGCACGCTGCCTGAAAAACCGGGCCGAACAGGTCGCGCTGCTTTATGCCAGCCCGGCCGCCCCCGATATTCTCTGCCCGCAAGCGGCATTCCGTCCCGTTGATACGAAAGAGACCTCACCATGACCGACGAACCCGTGCTGCGCATCGTGCGCGACCCTGATGATGCCTTTGCCACCTTCATCATGAACCGCCCGGACAAATTGAACGCGCTTGATCTGGAACTGCTCGACGCCCTCGACACGGCGGTGCGCGAGGCGCAGCGGGACCCGGATATCCGCGCGATCATTCTCACCGGCGCCGGGCGCGCCTTCACCACCGGCTTCGATCTGGTCAGCGATGATTTCGAGATGGATACCGAAGCCTGGCGCGCCGACATGTCGGCCAATTGCGACCGGTTGCGGGTGATCTGGAACTCCGAAGTCCCCGTGATTGCGGCCATCAACGGTTATGCCCTGGCCGGCGGGCTGGAACTGGCCATGTGCTGCGACCTCGCGATTGCGGCAGAAGACGCACAATTGGGCGAACCCGAAGTGCGCCACGCCTCGGGGCCGCCCTCCCTGATGATGCCCTGGACCATGCCGATCCGGCATGTGCGTTGGCTGATGTACACCGGCGACATGATCGACGGGCGGGAGGCCGAACGCATCCATCTGGTGAACCGGGCGGTCCCGGCAGATCAACTGATGGCGGAATCCGAGCGTCTTGCCCGCAAGCTCGCCCGCATGCCGGGCCCGGCAATCAAGTTTGCCAAGGCCTCCATCAACCACCAGCAGGAGACAGCGGGCCTAACAAGTTCCTGGCAGTACAATGTGGAGACAATCTCCACCCTGCATGCCTCCGCTCACGGGCGTGAATGGATGCGCAAGCTCAAGGAAAAGCCGCTCAAGGAATTCCTGAAGGAGCGCGAAGCGCCCTTCCGCGACCTCGATGACTAGACGGGCCTAATCTGCTGTCGCGTTCCGGCGGCTCAGGCTTTCGAAGGTGTTGATGACGGTTTCGGCATCGACCACATCGGCGTAGCGTCGTTCGACGTCACGCAGATTGGCCAGATGCGGCTCTTCGTCATGGTCGCCGACACAATCCTGAGGAACGATGGTCCGGAACCCGAGGCTGAAAGCGTCGATGACCGAAGCCCGCACGCAACCCGATGTGATGCAGCCGGTCACGATCACGGTATCGACACCGTGCTTGATCAGGAACGGCGCAACCGGGGTGTTGAAGAAGATCGACGGTCCGCCCTTCATGACGGTCAGGTCGGGGCCCGCAGCGGCAATGCGTGGATCGAGCTCGACGGACGGGTGTCCCTCGATCAGGTCCTCACGCAAGGGTGCGATCTTCCAGTGCGGCATCGCCGCCTGGCTTTCATAGCCCATCACACAGGCCGCTATCGGAAAGCCCGCCTTGCGTGCCGCGTGCATCACATCGACCGTGCGGTTGACCGCAGCGTCAATCATCGGCGCGCCGCCCATGCGGAATTCCGGATCGGTAAATCCGCGCTGAAAATCCACCACAACAAGACCAGGGCGCTGCCCCCAACCGACGGCACGGTCACCATATCCACGTTCTGCGTAATCCACTGTTCGACTCCATTGCATCAGATGATTGGCTGACAGAGTATCAAATCAGGTCGCGGCGGTCTTGTCGCGACCACACCCCAAAAGGCTGAACATGAAACTCTATATGACAGAGATGTCCGGGAACTCGTTCAAGGTTCGCGTGCTTGCCGCCATGCTGGGGGTCGAATACGAAAATATCCGCATCGACTGGGAGCGCAACGCCCACAAATCGCCCGAATTTCTGAAGCTGAACCCGCGCGGCCAGGTCCCGGTCATGGAAATCGAGGGCAAGACCTTCTGGGATTCGACGGCCCATCTCGTCTACATAGCCCGCGAGTACGGCGGTGACATTTGGCTTCCCCGGGACCCGCTGCAGAT
>JAURLR010000297.1 GCA_030831135.1 Alphaproteobacteria bacterium | reverse complement strand
GAGGGCACCAGATAGTCACGCGCGCCTTCGGGCGAGGAGGCTGTCAGAATGGGGGTCTGGAACTCCTTGAAGCCGCCCTCGATCATCCGGCGGCGGATCGAGGAGATCACATCGGAGCGCAGCATGATGTTGCGCGCAACCTTCTCGCGGCGCAGGTCGAGATAGCGGTAACGCAGGCGGATTTCCTCGCCGCTGTCCTCGTCGGAATTGACCTGCAGGGGCAGGACATCGGCGGGGGATTCGACAGTTACATCCGCAATCTGCACTTCGATACGGCCGGTCGGGATTGCATCGTTGATGGTCTCCCCGGTCCGCGCGACCACCGGGCCGGAAATCGTGAGCACCGATTCGACGCGGGCATCCTCGACCGTCTTGAACAGCGGGCTGGAGGTGTCGATCACGCATTGGGTGATCCCGAACGGGTCGCGCAGATCGACAAACAGCAGGTTGCCATGGTCGCGCTTGCGATGGACCCAGCCCGAGAGACGCACCGTCTCGCCCGCGTGGTCGTCGCGCAATTCGCCGCAATTGTGGGATCGATACGGATGCATGGTCGGTCTCGAATTCTGTTGGAATTTCAACGTGAAGAGGCGCGGGCCAATGGCCATGGAACACGGGTGTGTGTCAAGGGTTGGCCAGCTTTGCGATGTCGACATGGGCACGAACACATTTACCAAAAAGCCGTCATGGCCGGACTTGTTCCGGCCATCCACGTCGCATTGGCGACACGCCTCTGGATCAGCGTGTCGTAGAGGTCATCCCAATCCGGGTTCCGTTCGAGGATAAGATTTACACGCCAGACATGCGGGCTCCGTGCGTCTCTCATTGACTCCACGCATGATCAACCACGTGGATGCCCGCAACAAGTGCGGGCATGACGAAACCGGGGGGAAGGAAAAATCTGTCATCGCGAGCCCTGAAAGGGCGCGGCGATCCAGAGGCTCGCTGGATTGCTTCGTTGCTTCGCGCCTCGCAATGACGGCATGCCATCGGCACGGTATTCCGATGCAGGAACGGGCACCAAATCCGCATGTTGATGACCGATTCCTATGATCTTCCCGACCCCGTCGATTTCCTGTAGAAACGCGCCCCATGAAAGTCATCACCGATTCCGGCGCTCTCGCCGCGTTCTGCGAGGCGCTCTCCAGCGCCGATTACATCACCGTCGATACCGAGTTCATGCGCGAGAGCACGTTCTGGCCGATCCTGTGCCTGATTCAGGTCGCCGGGCCGGAGGACGAGGCCATCATCGACCCGCTGGCCACCGGGATCGACCTGCAGCCGCTCTACGATCTGATCGCCAACGACCAGGTGCTCAAGGTGATGCATGCGGCCTCGCAGGATATCGAGATTTTCCACCATTTCGGAGGCGTCACGCCCCTGCCCCTGTTCGACACCCAGATCGCAGCGATGGTTGCCGGGTTCGGCGATCAGGTGGGCTATGAGGGATTGATCTCGAAACTCGCCAAGGTGCGTCTCGACAAGGGCAGCCGCTTCACGGACTGGTCGGCGCGCCCCCTGTCGGATTCACAGCTGGAATACGCCATGGCCGATGTGACCCATCTGCGGGTCGCCTATGAAAAGCTCCGCGCACGGATCGAGGAGAACGGCCGCATCGCCTGGGTCGAGCAGGAAATGGTGAAGCTCGCCGACCCTGAAAAATACGAGGTCCGCCCCGAGGAAGCCTGGCGTCGGCTCAAGCCCAAACGCGCCCAACCGCGCTATCTGGCTGTCCTGCAGGCCGTTGCCGCCTGGCGGGACCGGGAAGCCATGATCCGAGACCAGCCGCGCAACCGGGTTGTCCGCGATGACGTGCTGTCCCAGATCGCCGCGCGCCCGCCCGAAAACCCCAAGGCCCTTTCACGGGTGCGGGGCATCCCGAAGGGTTTTGTCGAGGGCAAGCTCGGTCGTGGTCTGATGGATGCGATCGAAGAAGGCAGCAACCTGCCCGAAAGCCAGGCCCCCGAACTGCCGCCCCTCGTCGAACTGCCGCCGGGTGCCGGGCCGCTGATGGATCTGCTCAAGGTGCTGCTCAAGTTCAAATGCGACACCCATGACGTGGCGCAGAAACTCGTCGCCACGGTGGCCGATCTCGAAGCGATTGCCGCCGATGACAATGCCGATGTCGCGGCCCTGCAGGGCTGGCGGCGGGAGGTCTTCGGTGAGGATGCCCTGCGTCTCAAGCATGGTGAGATCGCACTGGGTGCCGGACACGGCAAGGTCCGCATGGTGGAGATCGGCGACTAACCCCGTTCTCAAAGCCCTTTGCTCTAAAGGCCTTTTCCCTCGAACTTCGGCTCGCGGCCGAACTGGCGGGCCAGAGCGCCGAACCGTGTGCGCACGACGTCTCCGACCAAAGCGGCGTTCCCGTTTTTCATCTTCAGCGTCAATACATCATCGGACAGTTTGAGCACCGACCCTTCGAGGAGCCGCGCATTGCCTGCTGTCAGGGTTTCGGCCATGCGGAGAGCCGCCCCGAGACGGCGCGACCAGACCATATCGTCTTCACTGAGCAGCGCCTCGGCCGTGCGCAGGGCCTGATCGTTCATCGATCCGCCATACCGGCGATACACCGCGAGCGCGATCTTTGTCTTTTCCTCGTGGCTCAACGCCAGCAACGGCAGGCGCAAAATGCGGAAATAGACCTGCTCGGCGCGATAGTCGGGATGTTCGTGCCAGCCGATATCGCCCAGCAGACAGGCGGCCTGGCGCAGGCGTTTCTCGGCCGGCGTCTCGTCGGCAAACAAAGGCGCCACCCACTCGAACAGCGCCGTCCCGACCCCCGGGAAACGGCTTTCGCGGTCGGCCACGTCTACGCAGGCCACGATCAGTGGGTCTTCGGCCTTGGCTTGTGCATCAAGCGCATCAAAGACCTGACCCTCGCGAATGCCCAGCGCGGAGAACACGATCCGCTCGGCGCCCGATTCCTTGATGAGGTGCTGGAGAACGGCGGCCGCCACAGGCAGGGTGTTGGCGCGCGCCTTGGGCACCACATCGATCCGCGCCAGGGTTGAGGCCCCCAGCCCGGCCACGACCTCGCAGAACTCGGCGGCTTCCCGACCGGTGATCTGATAGTTGTGGATGACGCGCAATGGATAACCGGTCTGGACCATGTGCAGCCGTGCCAGAGCGCGCCAGGCGCCGCCAACAATATAGATCGCGCCATCGGAAACCGCGTCAGGCAGCCACGACACAGCATCAAGAGATTCCTGGACACTTTGCCCCACTTTTCTGCGGTCATCCCCCACCGTGGCGAGCAGACGAAGCGGGCCCAGCGGCAAGGTTGCGAACTTGCCAAGCTTTCCCTTCGCCAGAGAGGCCAGCTCCAGACTGCCGCCCCCCAGATCGGCGACAACCCCGCGGGCATCCGGCAAGCCACACAGCACCCCGGCGGCAGCCAGACGTGCTTCCTCATCCCCGTCTAGCTGGATCACCGGCCGATCGAATATGTCCTCGATCTTTTTCAGGAATTCCGGGCCATCCGACGCTTCGCGGGTCGCCGCCGTTGCCAGCAATGCGGTGTCATCGATATCCATCGAGCGGGCAATTGCCGCAAAGCGCGGCAGGTTTGCAAGCGCCTGCGCAACGCCTTCCTTGTGCAGATGGCCCGTGCGCGCCATGTCGCGCCCGATGCCGCAGATCACACGCTCATTGAAGACGGCAACCGGTGCGCGGGCGCGATCGCGAAACACCACAAGCCGAATGGAGTTCGAGCCGATATCGACCACGGCGGCCGGTCGGAACGTCTGGCTGGACAGATTAGGTGCCATGGCGACCCTGCCAGACAGACCCTAGTCGGGATGGGCAAGCAGTTGCGGCGCGCTGCCGGGCTTCTTCAGCGCACTGCCACGTCCCGACAGGCTTGGATTGGTCATGAAGTAGTTGTGCGCGCTGAATGGGTCGTGCTCGCTACTGGTGTCGATCCGGGAATAAGAACCATCGGCCCTCATCTCCCAGCTTTGGGCGCGATCAAGCAGATTCGCAACCATGATCTGGTCAAGAACCTGCTGGTGAACGGTTCCGTTCTCGATCGGAATCAGAATTTCCACCCGCCGGTCAAGATTGCGCGGCATCCAGTCAGCAGATGAAATATAGAGCGGGGCGTTGTCGTTGGGCAGTTCCTCGCCGCCCCCAAAGGCCGTAATCCGCGCGTGTTCGAGAAAACGGCCGATAATGCTCTGGACCTCGATATTCTCGCTCAGCCCCGGCACGCCGGGACGCAGACAGCAGATCCCGCGGATGACCAGACGGATTGTCACACCAGCCTGTGAGGCACGGTAGAGGGCGTCGATGATGTCGCCATCGACAAGACTGTTCAGCTTGGCCCAGATTTCAGCCGTCCGGCCCGCGCGCGCATTCTCGATCTCTGCCTCGATGCGCATCATCAATGTCTCGCGCAGGCTGAGCGGGGCAACCGCAACCTTTTCCAGCTCTTCGGGGCGCGCATAGCCGGTCATGTAATTGAAGACCCGCGAGGCATCCCGGCACAGCACGGGATTCTGAGTGAAATAGCTCAGATCAGTGTAAACGCGCGCCGTAATCGGATGATAATTGCCGGTACCAAAATGCACGTAACTGCGCAATTCGGAACCTTCCCGACGATGCACGAGGCTGATTTTGGCATGGGTTTTCAGGTCGATGAATCCGTAGACGATCTGCACGCCCGCACGTTCGAGTTCACGCGCCCAGCGGATATTGGCTTCCTCATCGAACCGCGCCTTGAGCTCGACCAGCGCGGTCACGTTCTTGCCCGCTTCCGCTGCCTCGATCAGGGCCCCGACAATGGGGGAGTTTTCCGAAGTCCTGTAAAGCGTCTGCTTGATGGCCACGACCTGCGGGTCGCGGGCAGCCTGACGCAGAAACTGGACCACCACGTCGAAGGATTCGAACGGATGGTGGACCACGATATCCTTGGCCCGGATAGCTGCAAAACAATCTCCGGCGAAGTCCCGAATGCGCTCGGGAAAGCGGATATTGAACGGCTTGAACAGCAGATCGCGCCGCTCATCAATAATCAGTTCCTTGGTCCGGTCGAGTCCCGGCAGGCCTTTGAGCACGAACACATCATGTTCATCCACATCGCTCTCGGCGACGACAAAATTCCGCAGGCTTTCCGGCATGTCCATGTCGAATGTCAGACGAATCACCGACCCGCGCCGCCGACGCTTGAGCGCACTCTCGAACAGGCGCACAAGATCCTCGGCTTCTTCCAGAATCTCGATGTCGCTGTCACGGATGACGCGGAACGTGCCCGAGCCGCGCATCTCGAAACCCGGGAACACATGTCCGAGAAACAGCGAGACACAACGTTCCAGCAGGATGAACCGTGGACGGCTGCCCGGCAGTCGGATGAACCGTTCAATCTGTCCCGGCAGCGGCAGAAGCCCGATCATCTCGCGATTGTCCGACGCCCGGAACAGGTCCATTGCCAGTGCAAGGCCCAGATTGGGAATAAACGGGAACGGATGCGCCGGGTCGACGGCAAGCGGCGTGAGCACCGGGAAGATGGCCGTCATGAACCGGTCTTCGAGCCAGGCGCTTTCTTCCGCCGTCAGTTCTGCAGGATCGACCACGGTGAGATCATTTTCGCGGAGCTGCCCAACGAGCGAGCGCCAGATACGCTGCTGTTCACCCATCAGGATCCCGGCGCGTTCATTGATCGCCGCAAGCTGATCGCTGGGGGACAATCCCTCCTGGCTGGGCGTGGTGACACCGGCATCGACCTGGCCTTTCAGCCCGGCCACCCGCACCATGTAGAACTCATCCAGATTCGAGGCCGAGATCGAAAGGAACCGCAACCGCTCGAGCAGCGGATGGTTGGTGTTCTCGGCTTCCTCGAGTACGCGTTCATTGAACGCAAGCCATGACAGCTCGCGGTTGATGAAGCGATCGGGCGAATCTATCGCGATTTCTGCAACAGCTTCGGTGGTTTCGACTGTTTGTTCTGAGTCCACGAGTTCATTTCTGGCGAGAATTGATGTCCGCAACGCTGCGGCGGGAGACCATGCTAATGCGATGGGAACTTGTCTGCAATTTGTGACAGCAACGTGACGGAATTGTTACGACGCCGCTGAACCACCCATTTGATCGAGGACATCACGCGCCAGCGGCACCGTCACCGGGCGCAAACGCTCCAGCGCCATGGCATCGATCGCAGCAACAATCCGGGACACCGCCTCAAAGGACCGCTCCATACGGGGCACCAGATAGGCGATCACCTCTTCCCCGATCCGCAACTGACGATCCT
>JAURLR010000296.1 GCA_030831135.1 Alphaproteobacteria bacterium | reverse complement strand
TCTTCGAGATCCAGCGTGACCATGCAGCCAATATCATTATCGGGTTTGGCCGCATGAACGGCCGAACGGTCGGGTTTGTCGCCAATCAGCCGATGGTGCTGGCCGGTTGCCTGGATATCGACTCATCCAAGAAAGCTGCGCGTTTTGTGCGGTTCTGTGACTGTTTCAACATCCCGATCATCACATTCGTCGATGTCCCCGGCTTTCTTCCGGGTACCGCCCAGGAATATGGCGGCATCATCAAGCATGGTGCAAAGCTGCTCTTTGCCTTTGCCGAAGCCACAGTGCCGAAGATCACACTGATCACGCGCAAGGCCTATGGCGGTGCTTATGACGTCATGTCCTCCAAGCATATTCGCGGGGATCTGAACTATGCGTGGCCGACTGCGGAAATTGCGGTGATGGGCCCCAAGGGTGCTGTGGAGATCATCTATCGTGAAGAGCGGGGCAACCCCGAAAAAATCGAGGCATTGACCGAGGAATATAGGCAGCGTTTTGCCAATCCCTTCATCGCGGCCCAGAAAGGTTTCATTGATGATGTGATCCATCCACGCAACACAAGGCGGCGCCTGTGCCGGGCGCTGGATCTTCTGGCGGACAAGCAGCTCGAAAATCCCTGGAAGAAACACGACAATATCCCGCTTTAGTGACCGGGAAAGTCGAAAGCAGAAATAGGGTTCGTCATTGTTGGCGGAGGCTCAGCCTTTCGTCTGATCCTTGGTGCCCCAGACGAAGCCACGACATTGGGAAATGCGTTGCGGCTTGTCGGTGAGTTTCCAGCCGCGCACGGTCTCGAACCCCGAGGCTTTAACCATACTGCCCATGCAGCGCAGGGTGGGGGCCCACCAATTGGTTTCGTTCTCACCATATTCGTCATTGGGATAGAACTCTGCGACCATGTCGCTGCCAAACCCTTTGCCAAGGCCACCGCGATAGGCGCTGAAATCGTCTGATACGGCGGATTCCATGAACAGGTCGCCCGTGCAGACATCCGACAGCTTGTCGATGGCGTACATCGGCCAGCGCAGGTGGTAGAGCACCCCGAAGCAGAACACGACATCGAACATCCCGAAGGTTTCGGGGGTGAGATCGTAGATCGTCATTTCATGGCGCTGACAGGAATCGTGATCGTAGCCCAGCGCCTCCCGGCACAGGTCAAAGGTTTCCCATGCCTTACGGTCCTCGACCTCGACCTCGATCTCGCCGACGAAATCGGAGAAATCATCAATGGCGATGACCTGCGCCGCACCACGCTTCATGGCTTCGAAGGTCCAGAAACCATCCCATGCACCGACGTCGAGGACGCGTTTCCCCGACAGATCGTCGGGAATACGATAAGCGTCCGCCGAGATCGGAGCCCATCCCGGTGTTGTGACACCATCGGTCAGTTCGATCCGGTGATACCAGTAGGGGAATGCCGCAATACGCTGCTGAAGTTCATCTTTGTTCATGGGACTGTGATTACTCATCTGTCACGTGTGCGTCCAGACGGAACAGTTCAACCATTCCTTCGCGCCCGCGAATTTCCTGCTGACCCAGAGAGCTGAACGTCACGGCGGTGTCGGGCAGGGTTCCGGCATGGGTGCGCGCCTCGCCACTGACCAGGACAATGCAGTCATCATCTGCTCCGATCGCCTTCGCAATCGAATCGATCCGCGCCGCGATGTTCACCGCATCGCCGACGATGGTGTAGTTGATGCGGTTCCGCGAGCCGATATTGCCGACGACCACGGGGCCGGTATGCACGCCGATTCGCACAGCCAGCAAAGCTTCGCCGGCCATGCGGCGTCTCTGATTGTCTGCGAGAACCAGGCGCTGAATCTCGCAAGCTGCGCGGATCGCGCGCGCAGCATGGTCTTCCATTTGTTCGGGGGCACCCCAGAATGCCATGACGGCATCGCCGATATACTTGTCGACAGTTCCGCCCTCGGCCTCGATGGGGTCGGCCAGCATATTGAAATGCGTGTTGAGAAATCCGGCGATCCCGGCGGCATCCATGTGCTCGGAAATCGTCGAGAAGCCGCGAATATCGGTGAACATGATTGTCACGACGCGCTCTTCGATTTCCTCGACGGCTTCGCCGCGACGCATCAGGCGCAGCACGAGTTGCTTGGGCACATAGACCTCGAACAGACGGAGCGCGGCAATCATCCGATTGAAGGCCTGCGCGGCATCGGACAATTCCCGGATCCGGCTATCGGGTACGATGGCAGCGGATGCGATGTCCAGTTGGGTCAAGGCGCCCGCCGATGTGACAAGCCGTCCAATCTGCCGGTTGAGATGTCGCGCAAACAGAAAACCAAGCAGGACTGCCATAATCAGGATACCCATGCCGACAATCGCCATATTGATAAGGCGATTGACCTCCTGGCCCACAATGGCCCGCTCCAGGACCACGCCGCGTGTCCATACAGCGGGCCCGAACCTGTCTGTTTCCCGGGTGATCACGATTGTTTCATCGTCGACGCGCGCATTGGTGATGTTGGCTGCGTATTCGAGCAGGGTGGTTGCCTCATCTCCGCCGCCAGCCAGCAACTTGAAGGCGGGTTCGGCTACATCTTCAAGACGGGGGAGCGGACTCTCCGCTATCGTGGATGTCTTCTGGAAATCTGCCTCTTGCATGCGGGGATGTGCGAGGACCCGGTTGTGGTCATGCAGGATGAAGGCGCTCAAATCGCCCTTGGTTTCCATATCCAACAGAAAATCGGAAATATTCTTGAGCACCACCGGCACGATGATAGCGCCGAGAAATTCATCGCCCCGCTTCACGGGTGCGATGAATGTGAGGACAGCTTGGCCAAGGTCAGATACCCAGATCGGGTTGGCCCAGAGTGGCCGGCCGCTTTCCTGTGCGCGGGTGAGCGCAAAATTGCGGCGCTCTATTGAAGCTGGTGTCGAGGGGACTTCGATCGGGAAACCTTCAGCGCGTGTGACGACAATCGACTCCTGGTCGGCTTGCAGATAGATCAGCGCGGTTACCTGCGGGTGTGCGGATAAGAACCCTGAAAACGCGTGGAAGACATCGTTGCGGCGACCTCCGATATCAAGCCTGCCGTCTGCGAACTGTTTCGCAAATTCCTCGCTGCCGGTCATAACCGAGAGCAGCTGGCTGTCGATCTTTGTCTCCAGAACATCGAGGGTGGCATTGGCGCGCTCGCCAAGAAGTTCGAAAGTATTGCGCGTCGCACCTGTCAGGGTCACCCAGAGGACACTTCCGACCGCAAGCAGGATCAGCAACGTCACGCCGCCGACGAGAACCGTCGAAAGGCCAATGCGCATGCGTTTCGTGTATGCATTCTGGAGGTC
>JAURLR010000295.1 GCA_030831135.1 Alphaproteobacteria bacterium | reverse complement strand
GGAACCTCGATCAGGCTGTGCGCGTCGTCAGGATGCTCGGGTTTGAGGGGGCCGACCTCCGTCTCGTTACGGACGGGCAAATCAAGCACCCGGCGATACCAGTTCAGATAGTCCTGCCAGTCGGGACGCGGAATTCGCGCCAAAGCATGCCACGCCGCCTTGCCGTATTTGGCGCTGTACCAGGCCCGGGGGGTGAGCGAGGGTAAGCCGAGGGCGGGCCCGGTGATGTTCTTGTTGGTCCGCAGCAACGCCATGCGGGCAAACGTCATCCAGGGGCCTTCATGGCCTTCCGGGTTGCGGTCGAATGCAATCGTGTTTGTCACATTCTCACGCGCGAGCGCGAACAGGATCGACAAACCGGCCTGGCCACCGCCGATGATCACCACGTCATAAACATGGTTTCCCGATGGATGGGTGCGCGGTGGGACCCATTCTCCGACAGGATGGTCCATGAGGTCCAGATCGTCCCGAACCCGTTGTTCAAGGGCCGTCAGGCCGTTTTCGGCGTCTGATCCTGTCATCGTGATTTCACACTTCCCTGATTGCCCAAACAGCTTTCATATTTCACCCGCGCTGTCTGCGTTGACAAATACGTTACAGCCGCGTGTCTTCTCAATTCGTATCCTAGTATGGCCGGGGAGAGAAAGATGAGCGATGAGGCGCGAATCCTGTTTGCCAATGACGCGTTCTATGCCGCGTTCGCGCGTGCGGACATGCTGGCGATGAACACTCTCTGGTCGCAAGAACACCCTGTGAGTGTGATCCATCCTGGTGCTGCGATCACGCGTGGGCGCGTTGATGTTCTGGCGAGTTGGGCTGCGATTCTGGAGGGCGTGGACAGTTTCGATATCGAATTTCGCCAGCCTGTGGTGCAGATGCTCGATCACTCGGCGCTCGTGCTTTGTTATGAAAGCGTCGGTGCGCACAGCCTGATCGCCACCAATGTCTTTGTGCGAGAGGGCGAAACCTGGAAGTTGGTTCACCACCAATCCGGCCCTTCACCATTGCTGCCGGACGCCGAAGGTAAAGAACACCGGCCGGTTCATTGAGCCGCGTAGCGGGCAGGGATGAGCTCAGCGTTGCGACGCGGGTGATCTTTGCCGCGACATCCATGCCGCTATCCCTGCTGGCCATCGGCGTCTTCATGTTTCTGCCGGTTGTGTATTCCGCGCTCGGCGAAATCTCGATGGCGGAGGCCGGGATGGTGATTCTGGTGACCCGCCTTTGGGACTTCGTGACGGACCCTCTGATCGGCTGGCTCAGCGACCGGACCCGCAGCCGCTTTGGTCGCCGCATTCCCTGGATGGTGCTGGCCTGGCTGCCGTTGTCCTATGCGACCTACAAATTGTTCATCCCGCCCGCAGATGCCGGTTCGCTCTATCTGGCGGTCTGGAGTTTCGTCCTGTTCACAGCGGGAACCGCACTTTTCATGCCATATACGGCCATGGGGGCAGAGCTGAGCACGGATTATCATCAGCGCAGCCGCGTGTTCCTTTATCGCCATGTGTTTGCCGCAGTGGGGACCTTGTCGGCGGCAGTCCTTTTCGTTGTCGCGAACCACTTCAGCCCTTCCTATTTTCCCGAGCGTGAGACCCTGAAACTCATGGCCTGGGTCGGCATAGCGCTGTTGCCGATACCGGTCCTGTTCACGGCCTGGAAGGTGCGCGAGCTGCCGCTGCCGCGACGATCTGCGCCGGTGCCGATCAGCTGGCGGGTGGGTCTGGGGCTGATGCTGGCAAACAAGCCCTATCTCCGGATATTGGGTAGTTACTTTGCAAACGGGATCGCAAATGCCTTCCCCCTGACGCTGTTCTTTTTCTTCATCCGGCAGGTGCTGGAACGCCCGGACTGGGCGGCGGTCTACCTGCCCGTGTATTTCTTCGCAGCGATTGCAGGCACGCCGCTCTGGCTGTTTCTCGCCAATCGTTATGGCAAGCACATCGCGTGGCGGGTGGCATTGCTGATGGCGGTTGCAGCGTTTTCACTGGTGCCGTTTCTAGGGGCGGGCGACGTCGTTCCATTCCTGTTCGTCACCTTTGTGGCCGGGCTGACACTCGGTGCCGATCTGGCCATGCCCGCTGCGATGCTGGCTGATGCGGTGGATCACGACAGTCTGGAAACCGGCCAGCGTCGCACCGGGATATACTTCGCTGTTTGGGGGATGGCCGCGAAATTCGCTGCCGCACTGGTGGTTGGCGTGTCGCTGGAATGGCTCGCTTTTGCGGGGTTTGTGCCGAATTTGGCCAACGATGCGGCGGTGCTGCGCGCGCTTTCGGTGATGTTCGGGATTTTCCCGATCGTGTTCAAGCTGGTCGCGCTCGCGCTGGTCTGGAACTATGCGCTGACAGCCAGACGCCAAGCTGCACTGCGCGCCGTGCTTGCGGCCCGGAATACCGACTGAGCGGTGTGGTTGCACAATCTACACGGCATGCGAAACTGACTGTTATTGAGCAATTCTGATGGCGGAGAGCGGTGAATGAGCAAGCTGAAAGATGTCTGGGCAGCGGGGAATAGCGCGATCAATGGCTGGCTGTCGCTGCCGGGGTCGCATCTGGCCGAGGTGATGGCACATCAGGGCTGGGACTGCCTGACGATCGATTTGCAGCACAGTTCGATTGATGTGGCAGCCGCAATCCCGATGCTGCAGGCAATGGCTGCGACCGATGTAACACCCATTGTGCGGGTGCCATGGAATGAGCCATCGGTGATGATGCGGGTGCTGGATGCGGGTGCCTATGGGATCATCTGCCCGATGATCAACAATCGCGCGGATGCCGAAGAGTTTGTGTCTGCCTGCCGCTATCCGCCTGACGGCATGCGGTCCAACGGGGCCTATCGGGGCATGATTGTGGGCGGTGCGGATTATCAGCAGACCGCGAATTCAGAGATTGTCACCCTTGCCATGATCGAAACCCAGGAAGGTCTGGAAAACATCAAGGAAATTGCCGAAACCCCCGGGCTCGACGGACTCTACATCGGTCCGACCGATCTCGCGTTCTCCCATGGACATCCGCCGGTACATAACAATTTTGACGGACCTGTCGCCGAACTGATCGGGCAAATTCTGGAAGGTGCTCATGCGGCGGGTATCAAGGCGGGCGTCCATGCTACGCGCACCGATTATGCTGCCAAGATGATGGCGGACGGGTTCGATCTGGTTACGCCGACTTCGGATCTGCGGATGATTCAGGCTGCCGCGCCGGATGTGTTTGCCGGTCTCGGGCGCGCCTGAAAGGATCGCCTGGGTTATTGACGGTTGGCCACGCCGGCCCCGGCGATCACGGTGTCGCTATTGGAATCCGAGATGGTCATGGAAATCAGGGCTTGGGAAGCTGCCGTGCCTGTCGCGATGTCGTTCAGGATGGCTCCCGTAATCACCGCCGTGGATCCGTCGGTTGGCGGGGTCGGAAAATTCGCGCTGTCCGTGTCCGAACTCCAGCTTTTCGCCACGAAGCCGTCCTGACTGTCGTAACTGCCATCAAAGGGCTGTCCGCCACCGGTGTTCGGGCTGAAGACGAACATCGCCGGCGGGTCAGTGGGGCATGAGCCGCATTCGCTACCGGCTTCCATCTCGTCGAAGGTAACCTCACGTCCCGACATGGAAAAATTGACGACCCGCACGCGTCCTTCCACCACGAAGTAGACATCCCGGGACTCGCTCTCGCGATCGATGATGGTTTCGTTCGGTTTGTAGCGCACCCATCGGGCGCGTTGCTCCAGGGATTTTCGTGCCGCATCATCGAGCGGAGCGAGAAACGCGATACTTGACAGACTGTGTTCGGAACCGGTCATCAGGCCACCATCGTAGTGCGCGTGAATCGCAAATGCGAGAACGCTATTGCGCCGGTGACACCACCGACTTGTCCGATGCATCCTGACCGCGTTCGCGCCAACCGACTGTGATGGACATCATAGGCGGGACGACAGCCAAAGTGAGCACCGCCGAGAGCGAGAGACCGCCGAGCACGACCGAACCCAGACCCCGGTAAAGTTCCGATCCGGCACCGGGGAAGACCACCAGCGGCAACATCCCGAAGACCGAGGTGAGTGTCGACATGAAAATCGGGCGCACCCGGTTTCGTGTGGCCTGCATGATCGCGTCGTCGGCGGACAGGCCATCCTCACGGATATGATAAAGCGTCTGGTGGACAAGCAGAATCGCATTGTTGACCACGATTCCTGTCAGAATCACGAATCCCAGCATCGTCAGCATGTCGAGGGGCTGGTTGGTCCAGAGGTTCAGAATCACAAGTCCGGCCACGCCACCAGCAGCAGCGATGGGTACGGTCAGCATGATGATGAGCGGATAGATGAAGCTCTCGAACAGCACCGCCATGACCAGATAGACGATGACCGTGGCGAGAATCAGGTCGATGACCATCTCGTTCCAGGTCTCGATCAGCTTGTCGGCGGTTCCCGTCAGATGGAAGGAGACGCCGTCGGGCAATCCCTCGGCCTCCATCGGCTTCAGCACTTCTTCCTCTATCCGTTCCAGAGCTTCCTGAAGTGGCATCTCGGCATTGGGGGTGATCTGCAGGGTCACGGTGCGGGTGCGGTCTGCGCGGCGGATTTCGGTGGGACCGGAGGTGATGCTGACATCCGCCAGGCCTTCGACCGGGACGATCCGGCCGGTGCCCGTCACCACGGGCAGGGAGCCGATCCCCTGGGTTTCGTCCACCATGTTCTGCGGCCCCATCAGGGTCAGGTCGATCCGTTTGCCTTCGACGGTGATTTCAGACACGCGGATACCGTCGTTGAAGGCATCGACCGACTGGCCCAGCGAGCGTGCGGAGAGGCCGTTATCGGCCAGCCGGACACGGTCCGGAATGACTCGGACCTCGGGTGCCGAAAGGGTGCGACCGGGGATGGCGCGGGTCCGGTGCCCGTCTGGGAAGGACAGAACCTGGATGATGCGGCCATAGACTTCGTTGGCTGTGTCGTAGACATCTTGCAGATTGTTGCCGCGCACATCGAAATCGATTGTTCGGCCGCCGCCCACTGATCGTCCGAAAAGCGATGGTTGCGAGGGGAATGCCCGAACGCCGGGTTCGCCTTCTGCCGCATCGGCCAGCACCTGAATCAGCTCCGATGCGCGATCGGGTTCGGCCGATGTGCCGCCGATGAAGGCGCGCCCTGCGAAGGGGACGCGCATGAACCGCTCGAATTTCGGGGGTTCGCCTTGCACGGATTCCGGTCCGGTTTCGGACGCCCAGAGGTTCCGCGTCCGCTCGGCCATGCGTTCGGTGGTCTCGGCGACCTCATTCAGGTTGTATCCCGGCGGGAAGACCACGAACCCGAAGACGAAATTCCGGTTCCCGGTCGGCAGATAGTCGAGCTTGGGGGCGAAGATCGCGGTAAAGGCCGCCGCGAGGATTGTGATGACCGCCACCACGGCAAAGGCGCGGACTTTCGATTTCACGACCATGCGCGTGAAGTCCTGCCAGAAGGTCACAAAGCCGTGGGCGAAATCATCAATGAAGGGAATCCGGACCATACTCTTGCCTTCGGCTGCGCTGTCGACAAGCAACCGGTTGGCAAGTGCGGGGATCACGGTCACCGAAACCAGCAGCGACAGCAGCACAGAAACCGAAATCGCCACGGCGATGTCGCGGAACAACTGGCCGGCTTCCAGCTCCATGATCAGGATCGGGATAAACACCATGACCGTGGTCAGCGAGGAGACCAGGACGGCGGGCCAGACTTGGGACGCTCCCTTGTAGGCAGCTTCGGAGCGCGACAGGCCCTCCTGCCGCAACCGGTAGATGTTTTCCAGCACCACGATTGC
>JAURLR010000294.1 GCA_030831135.1 Alphaproteobacteria bacterium | reverse complement strand
CCAAGGGAGAATACGATGCCCGGGACAATTGATCGACGTCTGGCCGAACTGGGCATTGAATTGCCTGAACCCACACGCCCCAAGGTTGCAAAAATCCTGCCGACGATGGTTGTCGACCGGCTGATGTTCGTCTCCGGGATGACGCCCCAATGGAATGGCGAGTTGCGATATATCGGAAAGCTCGGGCGTGAGTTTTCGCTGGCAGAAGGTCAGGCCGCCGCCCGGCTGTGTACCCTCAATATTCTCGCGCAGGCCCTTGCTGCGCTCGATGGTGATCTCGATCGCATTGCCCGGGTCGTGAATGTGAAGGGCTACGTGAACGCCACAGCTGATTTCACCGCAATTCCCGACGTGGTCAATGGCGCTTCGGAACTGCTGATCGAGATTTTCGGCGAGGCCGGTTATCACACCCGCACAGCGATGGGGAATGTGGTGATGCCCTTCGATGTCGCACTGGAGGTCGATGCCGTGCTCGAGGTGCGAATCTAGGACGGGCGCCCGTTCGCGAACACATAGCCGATACTGCTGCGAAGTTCCTCGAGCGCCGATGTGCCTTTGTCGTCCACATGTTCGAAACAGGAGGTTCGGGCGATATCGGCGGACAGTTTGGCCAGACATCCGGCCTGCGTCGAAACTGTCGCGGTCCCGTTCCAGCATGTCTCGATGCGGTCCAGCATCCCCTGCATGTCGAAAGCAAGTTTTTCAAACTCTCTGCTGACCGGGCTTTTGCCATCGTCGTGACGGCTGGGGCGGGCGCGTTCAGGTCGTCTTGGAAGCATTTGGCACGCTGCGGGGTTTGTTTTCGGATCGTGCTAGGATCGGCTTGCAGGATCAAAAAAGCCTTAACGCGGATAACAGGAACGCTCCGATGACGTCACGAACTGGTTCTTTCAAACTTCTGGTGGGCGCTGTTCTGGGCTGTTCCATGCTCTGGTCGATGGAAAGTGCGGCGCAGATGGTGCCGCTCGTTCGCGCGGCAGAAATTGACGCCGAAACCGGAACCGTCACGCTGCCGCTCCATCATGGCCGCATGACCGGCGGCGAAAGCGTCTGGTATGTCTTGCTTGATGCCAGCAATCGGGACACGGCTGAGCGGCTGGGGATCAATTTTTCCGACAAGCTGGCGAATGCCGATATTGGTGGCGCGGTGCGTCAGGTGGAAATGGCACCCGAGGGCGAACTGGTCTTTGATGCAGGCCGGGTGGATTTTCAACCCGAACGGCTTGTCGAGCCGGGGCCGGTAGGATCACCGTTTCCGCCCGCACGCGCTTTTCCGGGCTCGATCGGGGATGAGGATTACACCCCGCTGATCCGCATCGGCGCGGGCGGCAGCACCATCTTCAACGCTCCGGTTCTGGCCTTCGATGTGGATGCGGACAGCCTGAATGTCTTTTGCCGTGGCAGCGCCGATCATGCGCTGATGCATGACAAGGTTGTCCGGATCTGTCCGCGCGATGGAACCGTGACCTTGTCGCTCACCGATGGTTTTGCAGGCGGCAAGGCGCTCAGCTACGTCTCGACCGAAAGCAATGTGGCGCTCGTCGCGGCACTGGAAGGGGCAACCCATGCACCGCGTCTCGGCGATCTGCCGGCCGCACCCGATGACACTGCCTGGACCGCCGTCGAGCCGATTTTTGTGGTGATCAACGGCGCAACCGGTGTAGCCAATGACGCCCGACAGGGGCTGGCCAGTGCGCTCTCGGATGGGCTGTCGCCACGCAATGTGACGGGAGATGTGCCGGGGCTGGGAACGGGGTATTCGCCGCTCTGGGCGTCGCACCCGGTTGTCTGGGATACGGACGCCATGGACCGACGTGTTCTGATCTCCAGTGCATCGGAGGTTCGCGCGCTGGAAAGCGCCGGTGCGGTACACGGTTTCGACGGCGGCGCGATCCGGGCGGACGGCATTCTGGTAAACTGTCCCGTGATTTTTCGCGCAGAGTAACGCAGGGCAACTGGGGGCTTCATGACCGACTGGACACAAGCCACGCTGACCACCTGGGGGCGGTCGCGTTTTGCGCATTCAGCGACGGCGGCACCTGAAGATGAGGCGGCGTTGCGCGAGGCCGTTGGTGCGTCGCATACGCGCGGGGTGATCGCCTATGGTGGCGGCCGGTGTTACGGCGATGCCGCACTGGATGACGGTGGTCAGACGATCCTGACCCGCAACCTGAACCGAATCCTGTCCTTTGATCCGGCCACCGGAGAGGTGGTGTGCGAATCGGGCGTGGATTTCACAGCCTTGCTCGAACGCTTTGTGCCGGAAGGGTATTGCTTTCCCGTCTCCGCCGCGACGGCCAGCGTCACCGTGGGCGGGGCATTCGCCAACGACATTCATTCCAAGAACCATCATGCGGTGGGCAGCTTTGGTCACCACGTGTCGTGGATCGACCTGATGCTGGCCAGCGGCGAGGTGGTGCGTGCCTCGCGTAAGGAGAATGACGATATCTTCCGGGCGAGCCTTGGTGGCATCGGATTGACCGGAACGGTTCTGCGAGTGTGTTTTCGTCTCATGCCGGTGGCCGCCGGGGCGGCGGATGCCGCGTATCGGCGCATCGTCGATGTTGATGAGATGATCGACACCATCGAAGCCGCACGGGAAACCCACGAATTCCTGTTCGGATGGGTCGATGCCATGGCGCGCGGCGCGGCGATGGGGCGCGGCATTCTGGAGCTTGGGAATTTTGCCCCCGATGCAAAAGATGTGGCACCGCCACCGCCGGTCAAACCAATCCGGTTCCAGCCGCCGTCGGCCTTGCTGCATCCCGCGCTTCTGACATGGTTTACCAATCGCCGGTTCAACAGCCTGCCATCCGGCGGACGCACGGCCCGGCTGGGTCTGGGGCCGTTCTTCTTTCCGCTCGACGCCATGCCCGGCTTCAACCGGGTCTATGGGCGGCGCGGGTTTTACTCGATCCACACCGGGTTTCCGCAGGAAAGCCAGCGGGCGGGCATACGCGCGGTCATGGAAAGCCTGACGGCAGCGCGCGCCGGGTCCTTTGCGGCGGTCATGAAACCGATGCGGGGCCCGGGCGATGGTCTTCTGTCCTTTCCCATGAAGGGCATGGCCTATGCCATCGATCTGCCGCGTCGCGCAGGAATCGAGGAATTGCATCGGGATATCGAGCGGATCGTGCTTGATCATGGCGGACGTCTCTACGTCGCCAAGGATGCGTTGATGCGCGCAGAGAGCTTTGCGCAGATGTTTCCTGCGCTCGACGAATTTCGTGAGGTCCTGGCGCGCCTCGACCCGGACCAGCGCTTCCAGTCCGATATGTCGCGCCGCCTCGCGATTCACGCGCGCTAGCGCCGCGGGCAGTCCAGCCCGAGGCCGTTTGCGAAGCGCGATGCAGGTATTATGCTCGCGCCCATGAATGACATAACCGAACCTGGCAGCCCTGATGTCACAGCGGGGATCACCGCGCCGCTCTCGCTGCACAGCGAGCGCGTGCACCCCGACTGGATCGACTATAACGGCCACATGAATCTGGCCTATTACATGCTCGCTTTCGATCACGCGACCGATGCGTTCTTCGATTTTCTCGGGCTGGGCGTGAACTACATGAAGGCCCGGGCGGGTTCGACCTTCACGCTGGAAGCGCATATCACCTATGATCGCGAACTGATGCTCGATGCGCCCTTGCGGGTTGAGACGCAGTTGCTGGCGCATGATTCCAGGCGGTTGCACTACATGCATTTCATGTATCACGCCGAAGAAGGCTATCTGGCCTCGACCAACGAACTGATCAGCCTGCATGTGAGCATGGAAACGCGCCGGTCCGCAGCGATGCCCGATGATGTTCAGGCGCGTCTGGGGGCTGTCGCTGCCGCGCATGCGGCGTTGCCGAGGCCCGAACAGGCAGGAAGGGTGATTTCGATTGTCCGCTGAGACCTTTGCCAGAGGACACCGCCGGATCGGAACCGTTCGCGAAATCGCGGAAAGCTGGGGGCTGGCGGCACGTCTGGATCGCGCGGCATCCTATGATCGCGCCTTCCGGGAGATGCTCGATTGTGTTGTGGTGGTCAGCCGCCGCGCCCGGACGCTGGCCGGGGCGGCCTATGCGGCCGAGCGGCGTATCGTGCTGAACGCAAGGTTGCTCGAGCAGGGACGCGAGCGTGATCGCGACTCAACCTTCATTCACGAATGCGCCCATGTTCTTGCCGATCTGGCCCATAAGCGGTCCTGTCGCCATGGGGCCGGCTGGCGCGAGATGATGCGGCTTCTGGGTGAAGCACCCCATGTGCGGCACCGTATTCCCTATCTATCGCGTGAAGCCAATGCGAAGATTATCTGGCGGTGCACCGGTTGTGCGCAGGCCTATCATTATGTACGTCGTCCACGACGGCGTATCACAGATTGTTATTGTGCGGATTGCGGCCCGGGTCAGGGTCGGCTGCGCGAGGAAATTCCCGAATGAACGAACCACGCGTAAACCCACCTGCGGCCATGACCGAACTGCGGCTTGTCGTCTGGCAATTCGTGCGGATCATGGTGCAACTCGAAACCGTCACCAAGGTGCGCGGGGGATCACGTGCGCCATCGGTGTATCAGGAATGGCGCGGTTCATGGACCGAGATCGACCGGACCTTGGAGCGCCTCGGCAAGACCGACATGGAAGCCTTTTCGGATCTGATGATGAATCAGGATGTCGTGCTGCGCTGTCGTGACCGCAGCCAGATCAACGAAGTGACGCGCACGGCCGAAAATGTGGTCGCGCAACTCGATGACCTGATGCGCGATGCGCGTGGTGATGCGAAACGGGAAGAGGAATTGCAGTTCGAACGGCGCGAGATGAAGGCGCTGGTCAAGCAGCTGCGGCGACTGGGCCGACCGGGCAACAAACCGCGCCCAAGCGGCGGACCGCGGCCGTCTAAGCCGTCGGGTCCCCCGAAGCGGGCCCGGACTCGGAAAGCCTGAGTGCAAAGGCCTCAATCGCATCTTCGAGACTGCGCGTTCGATCTGCGGTTTCGCGGGTTTCGCTAGACAGGGCTGAGGCCGCGAGAAGCTGGAACACCGCTGACGCACCCTGATGCATCGCGCTGGTCAGTCCAACATCGGAGAAGGTCTTCGCAATCTCTTCCATTTCGCCGACCCAGCGTTCGGCATCTGCCGCGAGCCACGGCACGCTGGCTTCCATCCGCTTGAGCGCGGCAGGCTGGCTGTCCGAGAATTCCTGAAGCAGGGGGGCGGACAGTCCCATTTGCCGGGCTCCCAGCAGGACCAGCGTATCCAGCGTCATCGTCCCCTTGGTCAGGGCGGCATAGAACATCTTCAGGCCTGATGCGGTGCCGATCTCCGCGCTGACCGTGCGGATCAGCATGTCCGGCCTTGCCAGGGATTCCAGCTGTGTTGCGTCCGGTCCGCTGAGATAGATACGCGTGGGGGCACTCCGGCCGGGCGGCGCGCCGATAATGCCACCATCGATGAAGGTCGCGCCCGTACCTGCGATGATATCGCCGATGGATCGCGCGGTCGCTGGAGCGATGGCGTTGCAATCCACAAAGACAGGCCGTGATGTCGTCGCGTGCATCTGCGCGGCGATGGATTTCGCAAAATCCGTCGCGGCGGCCGGTGGCAGGATCGAGAGAACCAGGTCGGCTTGCGTGACGAGTGCCGAAAGCGATCCGACATTTTCGACGCCGGTGGCTTCGGCAAGGGCCTGTGTGCGGGCGCTGCGGCCGTCCAGGGCGGTGAGTACCCGGTGCCCGCCCGTGCACAATGTGCGCCCGACGGCGTGGCCCATATCGCCCATGCTGACAATGCCGATGGTGGGGAATTCCAAGTGCTGCCTCCAGTATCTCGCCCGCGCAGATTGATTTTCGTGGCCCGGCGCTGTTACATCCGGTGCAATTCTAACACTGCAACGCAGCAGCCGGGGAGAGACCGTGAGCGACAGACTGGTGGAGCCGAGCTGGCTCGAAGAACATCTCGACGACCCGAAGGTCGTGATTCTCGAATTCAACTGGACGGGTACGGAATCCTACGACAAGTGGCACATTCCCGGTGCGCATGGGTTCTTCTGGAAGGATTTCCTCTGGGATGACATGATGCGGGACTTCCCGTCACCTGAGGAATTTGCCGCACGCTGTGGAGCGCTGGGGATCTCCAACGACACCACGGTTGTCTGCTACGGCGATCCGGTGCAGTTCGGCACCTATGGGTGGTGGGTCTTTACCTATCTGGGGCACAAGGATGTCCGGTTGCTCAATGGCGGCCGTGTCCTGTGGGAGAAAGAAGGACGTCCGACCACCAAGGACCTGCCGACGCCCAAGTCTGCGACCTACACTCCCGGTCCGGCTGGAAATGAGTTCATGCGGGTGCGGTTCAGTGAAATCATTGACCAGCTCGATGACATCAAGGCGGGTGGAAAAACCGCGCTTCTCGATCACCGTTCACCCGAAGAATATCGGGGCGAGCGGGTCAACATGATCGGCGCGCCCGATGTGGGCGCCGAACGCGCCGGGCGCATTCCCGGATCGAAACATCTGTTCTTTGATGAGTTCCTGAACGACGACATGACGTTCAAGGGTGAAGCGGAATTGCGCGCCTTGCTGGAATCGCGCGGGGCCACGCCCGACAAGAACGTGATTTCCTATTGCCGGCTGAGCCATCGGGCCACGCTGGCCTATTTCACCATGACCGAGTTGCTGGGCTACAAGAATGTCCGTAGCTATGACGGTTCGTGGACCGAATGGGGTAGCCTCGTCGGTGTGCCGATTGAGAAATAATGCAGCGCGTGCGCTTTGATGAATGAATTTTCTGGAGGAATGGAATGTCTTTGACAGGACCCGGCGTATCGAAATATCCCAAGCTGTTTGCATCAAGTGAGATCAGGGGTCTGGAAATCACCAATCGCGCCGTGGTGTCGCCACTGACACGCGCGAGTGCGTCAGATAACGGAATCGTCACCGAACAGATGGCCCGATATTATGGCTCCTATGCCCGCGGTGGCTGGGGCCTGGTCATGACGGAAGGGGTCTATATCGACCTCAAATACAGTCAGGGCTATGCCTATCAGCCCGGAATCGCGACCGAGGAGCAGCAGGAATCCTGGCGCAAGGTTGTTGATGCTGTCCATGCTGAAGGCACCCCGATCTTCATGCAGATCTTCCATTGTGGTGCGATCAATCAGGGCAATAACTGGGCGGAAGGTTCGATCGCGCCGTCCGTCGTGACTCCGAAGGGAAAGCAGATTCCGCGCTATCGTGGCAGCGGTGATGTGTTTCAGACGCCGCGGCAGATCACCCGCGATGAGATGGCAGAGGTGATCGAGAGCTACGCACAGGCGGCGCGACGCGCCATTGATGTCGGTTTTGATGGTGTCGAAGTCCATGGGGCGAACGGGTATCTACCCGACGAATTCCTGACCGACTACACCAATCTGCGTGATGATGAATATGGCGGGCCGATCGAAAACCGCATCCGTTTTCACTGTGAGGTCATGCAAGCCGTGCGCGCTGCGGTACCCAACAATCCGGTCGGTGTGCGGATATCACAGACCAAGGTCAATGATTTCGAGCATGCCTGGGCGGGTGGCAACGATGACGCGAAGGTGGTGTTTTCATCACTTGCGAAGACCGGCATCGACTTCATCGATTGCAGCTCGCATCTTGGTCTGGCACCGATCTTTGGCACCGCGCACAGCCTTTCGGGCTTGGCCCGTGAATATTCGGGGCTGCCGGTCATGGCCAACGGCAAACTGTCCGAACCCGAAGATGCCGAGGCCGCACTGACGCAGGGCGAAGGTGATTTTGTGGCTATCGGCAAGTCGGCATTGGCCGACTACAACTGGCCAAAGAAGATTGCTGCGAACGAACCGCGTGTGCCGTTTAATCCGGGCATGATCATGCCCTATGCCACGCTGGATTGTTACGAAGCCTATTGGGAAGCAAACCCAAGCGGGATTCCGGCCGAGAAGATTGAAGCGCGGGACGTGACCGAAGGGGCCTGAACGGGATTTAGATCACGCTCTAGGCCGCGTCCACGTCGTCGAAGCTTTCGTTGGCCGCGCCGATCACGATCGACAGGATTTTTGCATCGCTGTCACTCGTATTGGTGATGCTGCGTGGTGTTCCGGCCGGAATGCAGGCCGTATCCCAAGGCTGCAGCAGGCTGGAATCCGTGTTTTCGCCCCACGCCAGTGAAACGGTCCCGCCAATGCACATCAGGGTCTCGGTCGTACGGGTCCGATTGTAGGCGGGCACGGCGGCACCAGCGGGGATATCGAGTATCTGTGCCAGTTCACCGGCATCGCCGGTTACGGCGGCCTGTCCGGTGACAGGATGCATTACCGCATAGCGGGCTACGCCACCGCGTGTCTGCGGCGTGAGGGCGTTGAAGCGTGCAATGCAGGCTTCCATCTCCGCCGGGGTGACCTGAAGGGTCGGTGCCTCGACACCGGCGTCGAACCGCCAGCCGAGACCCTTTATCTTGATGCTGGTGCCGGTTCCGAAGGTTTCATCCAGATCGGCCGCGGCGGCCGGGGTCATCGCGACATCGGCAAAATCATCGGGCGTGTCGCCGCGAATGAAGGCCAGAATATAGGATGTTTCGTCGGTGGCGTTGGTGAAAGTCCGGACCACGCCGCGCGGAACAGCGATCGTGTCGAATGTCTCGAGCAGGGATTCATTCTCACCTTCTTCCCCCCAGTTGATCCGGAACTTGCCCGACAGGACGGTAAAACTTTCCAGCGTGTTGTAGTGGGCATGCAGGTAGGGGCCCTCGTTTGCCGAACATTTCACGATGGCGGCAACAAGGCCCTGATCCTCGGAGATGCCCGGGTCGGTCGCAAAAGGTCCACCAAGCGCAGGCGATGACATCACGAGAAAAAGCTCCTCGGCGGTCATCTTCTGATAGGCACCCAACGGAACATCCATTTCCTGCGCGAATCGCGCACCTTGGGAGTGGACCTCTGAGAATCGTGCGAGCTGGACTTGGGACATCGGAACGCCTTCCTGAAAAACATGACAACACCGCGCCGCAGCGGGCGCGGCTATTCTACATAAGGTCGCCACGAGGCGAAATGCGTGGCTATTCGAAACGTGTCTCCGCATCAGGGCGGAAATTCTGCCAGGCAAACCAGTAGGCGATATGGCCGGGCAGCCGGGCAAGGCGTTGTCCGTCACCTGAAACCAGTGCGTCTTCGGTGATCTGCCAGGCTTGGCTGCCGGCGATGAGCTGCTCGTCATTCTTCGCATGGGCGGAAAAATCGATATCACCCGCCTCATAGACACGTACCGTGCGCGAGTCCCGATCACCGATCAGGACAATCCGGCGCGCACCGATGACGTCATGGATCACCCTCTCCTCGGCAAACAGTTGCAGCGACCAGGCTTTCTCGTGGTCGCCCAACCGCAGGGCATAGACATAATCCTTGGGGGCAAGCCCGGTGTTCCGCACCATCGCCGGGAACATCAGGTCCGGACTGTTGAAATAGGGCGCATAGGGTTTGCCCGGTGTGTAGTCCCGCACAAAGCCGGTATCGAGCGAAAGCACGCGGGTGTCGGGATGTCGATCCAGCCATTTTTTCCAACTGGTGATGGCGACCGGGCGGACCTTGAGTTCGATGTCCGATCCCACGAGATCGCCAACCACGGGTTTGCCGGTGAACTGGTTCCAGAGAGAGTTCGTCTCACGGTCGTACATCAGCTTGTTGGAGCGATAGAGAAATCCCGAAGATCCGAACACGAAGGGCGCGGCACGCCCAACGACGGCAGTTTCGAACAGGATGCCCGAGCCGCAAAGCGTGCAATAGGCCAGGGCGACCGGTACGCCACCGATCACGTCATTGAACATCTCGTGCCAGTCCAGAACCCGAAGCGGATAGGCGCGGACATCACCATTGATGGCGATACCGAAGACCAGCTCATCATCATCCAGATAGGTCGCGGCCTTATCCTGTGCGGTGACCAGTTCGGGGTTCACCAGCGCTGGAATTCCATCCTTGCGGACTCCGCCCCAGGTGATTTCTTCAAGCCGGATGGTGTGCGCTACGCCGCTGTTGATGAACAGCGAGAATTTCGGGTCGAGCTTTGCGAAAACCCATTCCTTGTAGGAGTCGAAGCCCTCGAAGGGGATGATCTCGGGGTGGTCTTCCTGCCAGAGCATCCATTTGTTCCAGTCGCCCCCGAAGGATTCGCCGGTCAGAGATTGCAAGGCGGCGGTGATGGTCCAGGGGTCATCGCGCTGGAGGAACCGCAGCGACTGAATCAGGGCGGGCACCACATCGGGATTGCCACGCTCCACAAGCCGCGCGATGGCGCTGTTCCGTTCAAGCGTGCGCAGGCGGAGAATATCCCGGGCGAGTTCCTGTACCTCGGCGATATCCATGTCGATCGCTGGAGATGGCGGCGTGAAGGGTTGGGCTATCGCGGCGGACGAGGTGGCGAAGGTGGCACAAATCCCGAGAAGGGTAGCAAGAACCATGGCTTTGGATGTTTTCATGGTCCCAATCTATCGTCAGGAGGGGATTGTGATCTCATCACATTATCTTGGGTTGGAGATCGGGAATGGAAGACCCGGCTGCGGTGTGGCTGGGGTTCGCAATCCGAACCCGGGACGCTGAAAAGCCCGTGTAAACCTATGGTTTCGCCTTCGGCTGTGAGATAGTTTCGCCGCTATCCGACCCGGTGCGGGCCAAGCAGTTCTGGAGGAAAGTCCCATGCGTGAGTTCGCCTATGAAGCACTGCCTGGCCGGGTGGTGTTCGGTGTCGGCAGCCTTGATCGCCTGGCCGAAGAGGTCGAGCGTCTTGGTGTGGCCAAGGCACTGGTGCTTTGCACCCCCCAGCAGCGCGGACAGGCCGAGGATATCGCGGCCCGGCTGGGCGCGCGTTCGGCGGGGGTCTATGACAAGGCCGAAATGCATGTGCCCATCAATGTGGCCAAGGCCGCGCGGGCTGAAGCCCAGCGATTGGGCGCGGATGCCTGTGTCGCGGTCGGCGGTGGCTCGACCATCGGGCTGGGAAAGGCGATCGCACTGGAATTCGGACTGCCGATCATTGCTGTCCCGACGACCTATGCCGGTTCGGAAATGACACCGATCTGGGGACTGACCGAAGATGGCGTCAAGAAGACCGGTCGAGACACCAAAGTGCTGCCCACAACGGTTGTCTACGATCCCACGCTCACACTGACCTTGCCGGATTTCATTTCCGGACCCAGTGGCATGAATGCCATCGCCCATTGCGTTGAGGCGATGTATTCCGAAACTGCCAATCCGATCATTTCCATGATGGCCGAAGAGGGCGTGCGGTCGCTGGCACGTGCGCTGCCGATTGTCGTGAAGCAGCCCGATGATATTGCCGCCCGCAGTGATGCGCTTTACGGCGCCTATCTGTCGGGTGCGTCACTGGGCGCGGTGGGCATGGCGTTGCACCACAAGCTGTGCCACACGCTTGGGGGTAGCTTCAATCTGCCCCATGCGGAGACCCATACAGCGGTGATTCCCCATGCGACGGCCTATAATATTGGCGCGGCACCTGATGCGTATGAGCGTCTTTGCCGCGCCTTGAACACGGATGATCCGGCGGGTGCGCTTTTTGATCTCGCCGTGTCTGTGGGGGCCAAAATGTCACTCGCGGAGGTTGGAATGAAGGAAACTGATCTCGACCGCGCTGCCGATATCGCGACCCAGAACCCCTATTACAATCCCCGTCCGGTCACGCGCGAAGGGATTCGCGCGTTGCTTTACGACGCCTATCATGGACGACGGCCCCGCGTGGCCTGACGCCGGAAACGAACAATAAGAAAACAGGAGAGAAAACATGCCCGAGGCATTCATTTGTGACGCCGTCCGCACACCCTTTGGCCGCTATGGCGGGTCCCTGTCGAGTGTTCGCACCGACGATCTCGGCGCGATCCCCATGAAGGCGCTGATGGCGCGCAACCCGGGCGTCGCCTGGGATGAGGTCGATGAAGTCTATTACGGCAACGTCAATCAGGCCGGTGAAGACAACCGCAATGTGGCCCGTATGTCCTTGCTGCTGGCGGGCTATTCCCCCAACGTACCCGGCGCGACCGTGAACCGGCTCTGCGGTTCGGGCCTCGAAGCCCTGACCGCGGCGGCGCGCGCCATTCGCACCGGCGAAGCGGATCTGATCGTGGCAGGCGGTGTCGAGAGCATGTCACGCGCCCCCTTTGTCATGCCCAAGGCAACCAGCGCCTTCTCGCGCAGCAATCAGGTGGAAGACACAACCATCGGCTGGCGCTTCGTGAACCCGAAGATGAAGGCCGCATACGGGATCGATTCCATGCCCGAAACCGCCGAGAACGTGGCCGAGGAATTTCAGGTCGCACGCGCCGATCAGGATGCGCTGGCATTCCGCTCGCAGCAGCGCACCAAGGCGGCACAGGAGCGCGGTCGCTTTGCGCGCGAAATTGTCTCTGTTGAAGTGCCGCAGCGGCGCGGCGATCCGGTGATGGTCGACACCGATGAACATCCGCGCCCCGGTACGGATATGGCGGCCCTTGAAAAGCTGCCGACGCCGTTCCGCGAGAACGGTAGCGTCACGGCGGGCAACGCGTCGGGCGTCAATGACGGTGCCTGCGCCATGATCATCGCCTCGCAAGCGGCCATCGAAAAATACGGCCTGACACCCATCGCCCGCGTTGTTGGTACGGCAACGGCCGGTGTGCCGCCCCGGATCATGGGTTTCGGCCCGGCACCGGCCACCCATAAGCTGCTCGAACGTCTCGGCCTGAAGATCGGCGATATCGATGTGATCGAACTGAATGAAGCCTTTGCTGCGCAGGCGCTGGCCGTCACTCGCGATCTGGGGCTGGCCGATGATGCCGAGCACGTGAATCCGAATGGCGGGGCCATTGCGATTGGTCATCCGCTGGGTGCCAGCGGTGCGCGACTGGCCACCACGGCGGCTTACGAGTTGCAGGAACGCGACGCCAAATACGCGCTGTGCACCATGTGCATTGGTGTCGGGCAGGGCATTGCAGTGGTTCTCGAACGGGCCTGATTACGGTGTTTTCTGTCGGTCCGGGGTCTGCTGGACCGTAAGGTCAGGCAGATCATGGCCCAGAAGCGCCTCCACATGGTGCGCGGCGTCTGCAAGAAACAGGCGCCGCGTCACATCCTGTATCAACCGTGGTACGGCGTGGCGGATTGACGAGGCGGAACCCCCGGTCAAACCGAGGCTGGGCTTGGTACCGAGCGAGAAGCAGTAGATATGCTGCAACCACGGGGCAGAACCTGGTTCCTTTTCCTGAAATGCTAAAGCCATCCACTCCGTAGGCATTCACCAGTGCCGGAAAATAATCTATGCGTTGGCCTTCCATTCTTGACGGCATAATGGGATAGTCGGAAATGTTGTCTGAGCCTTTAAGCACCGCGCCT
>JAURLR010000293.1 GCA_030831135.1 Alphaproteobacteria bacterium | reverse complement strand
TCGATCATCCCGACAGTCGAGCGCGCATCAGGTGCATATTCCATACCGATGGCATTCACCAGTTCCACCACGCGCGCGGCCCCCAGAAGCGCATCCCGGCGGCGCTCCATCGGGGTGGTGCCGGCGTGGGATTCCTGGCCGGTCAGGGTCAGCTCGTACCAGCGTTGTGCCTGGGCACCCGTCACGATACCGATATCCGCGCCTTCATCCTCCAGGATCGGTCCCTGCTCGATATGTACCTCCACATAGGCGTGGAAGTCACGCCCGCCAACCGGCATGTCGCCAGCATAGCCAATGCGCTTGAGTTCCGCGCCCAGCGTCGCACCGTCCACATCTTCCTTGGCGTGTGCCTCTTCCAGCGTGAAGGCACCTGCAAAAACGCCCGATGAGATCATCGCCGGGGCAAAACGGCTGCCTTCCTCATTGGTCCAGCAGACAACCTCTATGGGGTGATCGGTCTCATAGCCCATATCGTTGAGGCTGCGGATCACCTCCAACCCCGCCAGAACACCATAAACGCCATCGAACTTGCCCCCGGTTGGCTGGGTGTCGAGATGACTGCCGGTCACCACGGGCGGGAGGCTGTCGTCGCGGCCCGCACGACGCGCAAAGATATTGCCCATGGCATCGACACGCACCGAACAGCCCGCATCCTTGCACCACGAAACGAACAGATCGCGTCCTTCGCGATCCAGATCGGTCAGTGCGAGGCGGCGGCTCCCGCCCTTCTCTGTGGCACCGATCACGGCCATATCCATCAGGCTCTGCCAAAGCCGGTCGCCGTTGATCGAAAGATTGCGCGGTTCGTTCATGGTCTCATCTCCGTTCCCGGCCGCCATCAGTGGCAAGCCCGCAGGCAAGTCGATACCATAGTGATCCCAGCCACGATTTCCAGACACAGCGATGCTCGAACAGACCGGACGCCCCGTCACCATGGCCCCCAACGGCATGGTCACCTCTCCCCATTCGCTCGCTTCGGCTGCCGGGATCGACGTCCTGCGCGCCGGAGGTTCCGCTGTGGACGCCGCCATGGCCACAAGTGCAACGCTTGCGGTGCTCTACCCGCACATGACGACAATCGGCGGGGACGCGTTCTGGCTCATCCATGACGCCAAAACCGGAGACATCAAATACCTGAATGGCGGCGGACGGGCCGTAGAGGCCGCAACCCGGGACACCATGAAAGACCGTGGCCTCGATGAAATTCCCTTCCGGGGCATCGTGCCGGCCACACTCACAGTGCCTGGCGCATTGGCCAGCTGGGTCGAAGCGCACGCGTCCTATGGCAAGCTGCCGATGACAAGAATTGTCGAAAGCGCCGTCGGCTATGCCCGGGACGGCTTCCCGGCCACCGAACGTGTGTCAGACATGATCGCGCAGAACAAGGACCTCTTGAGCCAGGTTGCCGAGACCGCCGAAATCCTGCTTCCCGGCGGCGAGGTGCCCAAGCCGGGTGCCAAGATCGTCAACCCGAACCTGGCACGCACCCTTGAGATTTTTGCCGAACAGGGCCGGGACGGCTTCTATGCCGGTGAGGTCGCGCAGGAAATCGTGCGCGCCACCCAGGCGCTTGGCGGCCTTATCACACGGGATGATTTTGCAGGCCAACATGCCCAGTGGGGCGATCCGATCTCGACAGAATATCGGGGGGTTACCGTCTTCAACACGCCGCCACCCACGCAAGGCATCACGGTGTTGCAGATGCTCAATCTGCTGGAGCGCTACGACCTCGCCAGCATGCCATTCCTCGGACCCGACCATGTACACCTGATGGTCGAGGCCAAGCAGCTCGCCTTCCATGACCGGGACCTTCTGGTTGCCGACCCCGATTTCTCCGATGTTCCTGTCGAGCGCCTTTTGTCCAAATCATATGCCGAAGAACGCGCAAATCTGGTCGACATGAAATCAGCCATGCCGTGGGATCAGGTCCCCTCTTACGGCAGTCTCGATGGCGATACGGTCTTCATGGCTGTCGTCGATTCCGAAGGAAATGCCGTATCCCTGATCCAGAGCCTCTATGCCGCCTTCGGGTCGGGTGTGGTGGCCGGAAACACCGGTGTCATGCTGCAGAACCGGGGCTCCTATTTCTCGCTCGACCCCGATCACCCCAATACGCTGGAACCGGGCAAGATTCCGCTGCACACACTCATCGCGTCGATGACCAAGCGGGACGGGAAACTCTGGTCGTTGCTCGGTTGTCAGGGCGCTGACGGCCAGCCACAGGTTCAGCTCCAGCTACATGTCGACATGATCGATTTCGGCCTGGATATCCAGCAGGCCCTCGAGCAGCCGCGATTTCTGTCCGGCCGGATCGGCCTGACCGAACCACGCGACCCGCTGCATGTGGAAGGCCGGATGCCCGAGGCAACGATATCGGCGCTGGCTGCCCGCGGTCACAAGATGAATGTCTGGCCGGACTGGCAGAATCGCGCGGGACAGGCCCATGGCATCGTCATTGATCCCGAAACCGGAACCCTTTCAGGTGGCTCCGATCCCCGCAGCGACGGGGCGGCAATCGGATACTAGTCATGCGAATCCTCATGCTGAGCTTGTCGAAGCATGAAGTTCGCCCTCGCCATTCTTCAGGCTGAGGGCCGTGGAGAACAGGAAGTGGCTTACGCTACGGTCGGTTCAGCTCCGGGCGGTCCCAGCGGAAGGTCCGACGACCGGCCTTGAAGCCATAAAGCGGCTGGGCATTGATCGCGACGGCCTCGTCCGGGGACGACGCGCCCCAGATGACCAGATCGGCCGAACTTCCAACCGAAAGGCCATTGTCTTCACGGCCGATCAGCTTCCCCGGCATGGTTGTCACCATCGCAAAGGTCTCCAGCAACTCTTCCGTCGTTCCGCGCTGCAGAACGTTTGCGTACATATTCGCGATCCGCATCAGGGAACCATCGCCGAAGGGCGTGAACGGGTTCAGGATATTGTTGGTCGACAGGCAGCAATTCACACCATGTGACACGAGCGCATTGGCATCCGCGACACCGCGCATCACCGAGTGATCCTGATGGCGGCCAACGGTAAACAAGTCCGTCGCCGGCAGCACCGTAACCGTCACGCCACTATCGGCGAGCAGCTTGCCAAGGTCTTTCAGCTTGGCCGGCGGCATACTGGCATATTTGGAACCATGACCAACGGCCACACGCCCGCCCCAACCGTATTTGTCGGTCAGTTCACAGACCTGATAGATATCGAGATGATCGTGGTTCGGTCCAACATCGAGATGGATGTCGACATCCACATCATATTCGTTCGCCAGCTCGAATATTCGCGCAATCTGGCCCGGGCCGTCACTGTCGTAGCTCGGCGCGCCACCGATGGCTTTCGCACCGCGTTCCAGACCCTCCACCAGATTGGCATCCCCTTCGGGCACACCGGTCCAGCCTTCCTGCAGGAAGACACAAAGATCGAGGTCGATCCCCCAGGCATAATCCTTGGCGAGCTGCTCGAGCGCATCGAAACTCTTCATGCCGACATTCGGATCGAGTTCGACATGGGTGCGCATATGGGTGACACCGGCAACCAGAGAAGTGTCGAGTGACGCCTGCGCGCGCTGGTATACGTCTTCAACGGTAAAGCTGGGCTTCACTGCGGCGACGCGCCGCATATGATCCGTGCCGCGATCAGGCGAGGGCTCGGAGCGGTCGAGAATGCGCGACTTGTCGAGATGGATATGGGTCTCGATCAGTCCCGCCGAGACAAGGCATCCACCCGCATCAACGCTTTCGCCTTCCTCGGCCAGCCCGGTACCGATCGCAGCGATCTTGCCGTCGGAAACTCCGATATCCTGCAGCGGCGCGCCTTTCGGTACGCTGGCAAGCTGTGCATTCCGCACGATCAGATCGAATCCCATGTCCTGAACCCCTCAATGAAACAAAGCCCAAGCATGGACGATCCTGTGACGCAAAAAAAGACCTCAACAAACAAAGGTTATTTCGGGGCCTGATCCCGGTCGTCCGGCCCATAGTCGCGAGTCACTTCGGCAACCCGGAGGCGATAATTCGCAAAAATGCCACCCCGTCCCTTTGCCTGTGCAATGCGGTGCTCGGCGTGTTCACGCCATGCCTTGACGGCGTCCTCATCCCGAAAAAATGATAATGCGAGGTATTTGCCCGGCTCGTAGATGCTTTCAAAGCGCTCGACCGAGATGAAACCGTCGATCCTGTCCAGCTCCGCACGCAATTCATGGGCGATATCGAGATAGGCATCGACCTGACCTTCCGCCGGCCAGACCTCAAAGATTACCGCGATCATCGTACTACGCCGTGCCACGATTGCGCGGCCAGCCTTCAACCTGACGGCGCAGTTCCAACCGCGCGATCTGACGGCGGTGCACCTCGTCGGGACCATCGAACAGACGCATGGCCCGGGTTCGCGCATACATACCCGCCAGCGGGAAATCATCGGACATCCCGCCTCCGCCATGCAGCTGCAGGGCACGATCGATCACGCCAAGCGCCATATTGGGTGCAGCCACCTTGATCATCGCGATTTCCTGGCGGGCCTCCTTGGTACCAACCCGGTCGATCATCCAGGCCGCTTTCATGACCAGCAGACGGCACATTTCGATCTCGATCCGCGACTGGGCAATACGCTCCTCGGTGATGCCGCGCTCTGCCAAAAGCTTTCCCCAGGTCTCGCGCTCGGTGGCGCGTTTGCACATGGCTTCCAGCGCACGTTCGGCGACACCGATCACCCGCATGCAATGATGAATACGGCCCGGCCCGAGACGTCCCTGTGCGATCTCGAACCCCCGTCCCTCGCCCAGCAGAAGGTTCTCGGCGGGGACACGCACATTGTCGAAAATCACTTCGGCATGGCCATGGGGTGCATCGTCATAGCCCATCACATTGAGGGTGCGCGTCACCGTCAGGCCCGGTGTGTCGCGCGGCACCAGAATCTGGGATTGCTGCTTGTGGCGATCTGCGGTGGGGTCGGTCTTGCCCATCACGATCATGATCTTGCAGCGTGGATTACCGGCGTTGGAAATCCACCATTTACGCCCGTTGACGACATACTCATCCCCGTCCCGGGTGATCGCACATTCGATATTGGTGGCATCTGATGACGCCACGTCGGGCTCGGTCATGGCAAAGGCGGAGCGAATTTCGCCGTTCAGGAGCGGTGTCAGCCATTCTTCCTGCTGGGCGGGAGTGCCGTACATATGCAGGACTTCCATGTTCCCGGTATCGGGCGCATTGCAGTTGAAGACCTCCGGCGCCCAGTCCACCCGGCCCATGATCTCGCAGAGCGGGGCATATTCGGCATTGGTCAGGCCCGCGCCGTGATGCGCGTCAGGAAGAAACAGGTTCCAGAGGCCGCGCTTGCGCGCCTCGGCCTTCAGGTCGTCAACAATCTGCGGCGTCTGCCAGCGCGTCCCCTGACTGTCGAGCTGCGCCTCAAAGGTCTTCTCGTTGGGATAGACAAACTCGTCCATAAAGGAGAGCAGTTCCTTCCGCATTTCCTGACATCGTGCTGTGAGTTGAAAATCCATGATGTTCCCCCGGTCTCTGATTGCCGCGGCAGGTGCTCCACCGCAAAACTTGCCCTAGGATAACGTCTTCGGGTCCGCAGGGGGAGCTATCAGCAACATGACCGCAAATTCACCATTCGACCTCGCTGGCAAGACCGCCATCGTCACAGGCTCAACCAAGGGTATCGGACGCGCGATTGCCGTCGCACTTGCCCGGGCTGGCGCAAAAGTGGCTGTCTCAAGCCGTGACGCCGGGCGTGTCGGCGAAACGGCACAGGCCCTGACCGATGCCGGCCACACCGTGATCGGGGTGCCGTGCAATGTCGGGCGCAAGGATGAATTGCAAAATCTCGTCGACCGGACGAAATCCGAACTCGGCCCGGTTGATATTCTGGTCTGCAATGCCGCCATCAATCCCTATTACGGCCCGGCGATGGAGATTCCCGATGATGTCTTCGCCAAGGTCATGCACACGAATATCCAGGCTCAACTCTGGCTCGCGCAGATGGTCGCCCCCGACATGAAAGCCCGGAAAGACGGCGCGATTGTCCTGATTTCCTCGATCGGCGGCCTGCGCGGCAGCGATGTGATCGGCGCCTACAACATCTCCAAGGCCGCCGATATCCAGCTTGCCAAGAATCTCGCCGTGGAACTGGGGCCCGACAATATCCGCGTCAACGCCATCGCACCGGGGCTGGTCAAAACCGATTTCGCGCGTGCGCTCTGGGAAAACCCGGAATTCGCCGAACCGCGGATTGCCGCCACGCCGCTGCGGCGATTGGGAGACCCAGAGGATATCGCGGGCGCAGTCGTTTTCCTCGCTTCCCAAGCGGGCCGCTGGATGACCGGGCAGACCATCGTAATTGATGGCGGAGCCACCGTGCCGGTCTAAGATATGCAACCACTCTCATTGCGACGACTTGTCTCCCCCCTGCACTGTCGTCATACCCGGGCTTGACCCACGGCTGTCCGGTTCAGATTGGGCAGATCGTCTGGCAGGCCGTGCCGGACCCGGGATGTGGGTTGTGAGCTGTTGAGGAGACATGCAGCGCAACCCTCTCCGCCCTTCAGGGGGGAGAGGGTGGCGAGCGCGAGCGAGCCGGGTGAGGTGGGTGGCTGCGGACAGGCCGAAACCCCGGAAAGGTCAGCGCGAACCCCACCTCACCCCGACCCTCTCCTCCCCCGATGGGGAGGAGAGGGAGATGACGCAAACCCGGTCTCACCAGATTCCTATTTAAACCGGACAACCGTGGGCTTGACCCGGGTATCTCACCCTAGACCGAGACCAGATGCGCGGATCGGGTCCGCGCATGACGAAAATGGAATGGTGGACGAACGCCCATCTTCTTCGTCGCGATGCTTCTCGCAATGACGCAGTCTAGGTCGCGTTTTCCGCGTCCCAGGCCTTGAAGCTCGAACCCGCTTCAGCCAGTTCGCGCAGCAGCGCAGACGGTGCCCACTTGTCACCCCACTTCGCATGGAACCGGTCCAGCGTTGCCACCACTTCGGCCAATCCGACTGTGTCGGCATAGAACATCGGACCGCCGCGCCAGCGCGGAAATCCGTAACCGTGGAGCCAGACCACGTCGATGTCTGATGCGCGGATCGCGAGGCCTTCCTCGAGGATTTTTGCACCCTCATTGATCAGCGAATAGACACAGCGTTGCAGGATTTCCGCGTCCGAAATCGCACGGCGCTCGATCCCCATCTCCTCCGAGCGCGCGACCAGCATGGCCTCGATCTCCGGGTCCGGCACTGCAGTTCGCCCGTCGGCATAGCTGTACCAGCCCGCGCCGGTCTTCTGGCCAAAGCGGT
>JAURLR010000292.1 GCA_030831135.1 Alphaproteobacteria bacterium | reverse complement strand
GATCACCATTACTGGGCCACTCCGAAGAAGCGAGGCCCGGACTGATGGGTGCCGGTGATCTGGGCTGCGATCTTTGTGAGAGAGGTGTAGGTCTTGCCATCGAAGAGATAGCCTTGGTCGGTGACATCGACGATGTAGCTTCGGCCCTGCCAGTCTCGCACGAGGCGACCGCCGGGGCGCAGCATGGGGCGGGGGGGTGTAAGGGACGCGGCTTGGGCGAGGGCTTTCAGAAAGCTTTTGCCGAGGCCTGTGTCCGGGCTCTCACGCTGTTGTAGCTCGAAGGCGAGGAGGGCCGAGAGAAGGGGGCGGCTGATCGACTTTGGCGGTGGTCGTCCCATGAGCCCGCGCCAGGTCTCCAAGAGCGCCTCCCGGGAGGCGGTCTGAAGGACGTCCAGGCTTTGGCAGGGGAGGTGTTTGAGGGATCTACGCATGGAGGCCTCCTGAGCTTTGCGGTCCTACTGCGCAAAGCCCGGCGTGCATCTCGCGGGCTCATCCCCAATCAGCTTCGTTCGAGCCTGAAGTCCAGTCCTATTCCCAAGGAACAGGGAAAGGTCTTTGGATGACCAAACTATCCCCCTTCAAGTACTTCAAAACGAGCCCCGAGATCATCCGCCTGGCGGTGATGCTGTATGTGCGGTTCCCGCTGTCACTCAGGAATGTCGAAGATCTGCTGCATGAACGGGGCATCGAAGTCAGCCACGAAACGGTGCGGTTTTGGTGGCATCGGTTCGGTCCGATGTTCGCCAGTGAGATCAAGAAGCGCCGGATTGAGGGGATGAGAACGAGCCATTGGCAATGGCATCTCGACGAAGTTTTCGTGAAGATCAACGGAGAGCGGCACTACCTCTGGCGCGCGGTCGACCACGAAGGCGAGGTTCTGGAGAGCTTTGTCACCAAGACACGAGACAAGAAAGCCGCGTTGAGATTCCTCAAGAAAGCAATACGCAAGCATGGTCTACCTGAGGTGATCGTCACTGATCGACTTCGATCCAACGGTGCAGCGCTGAGGGATATAGTGGCCGCAGATCGGCAGGAAACCGGCCGCTGGCTGAATAACCGAGCGGAGAACTCACACCTGCCGTTCCGACGGCGGGAGCGAGCGATGCTCCGCTTCAGGCGCATGCGAACGCTCCAGAAGTTCGCCGCCGTCCACGCCTCAGTCTCAAACCACTTCAATCAGGAAGGCCATCTCTACTCCCGTGCCAACTTCAAGCTGAACCGCGCCGCTGCTCTAGCCGAGTGGCGGCTGCTTTGTTCCACATAGGTTCGCGTTTTTGGGGTAAAACGGAAACGGTTTCGAATTTTTCTGACAAAACGCTCGAAGATCAGCAAGATGATGACCGGACAGACGCTGGTGATCGATGGCGGCGTTGTGGTGACGGGATAGGAAATGACGACGAACGTTGACTGGATCGCTGTTGACTGGGGGACGACTAACCTCCGCGCCTGGGTTTTTGACAGTGCCGGCCAGATTGTCGCTACGTTGACTTCGGATCGCGGTATGGGTGTGCTTGAGTGCGATGCGTTCGAACCCGCGCTGCTGGCGCTGATCGCGCCTTATCTTGCTGACGGACAACGCACACCTGTCATCGCCTGCGGCATGGTAGGAGCGCGTCAGGGCTGGACCGAGGCAACCTATGCAGATGTTCCCTGCCCCCCGCCCGCCATCGACCGCGCGACCCGCGCACCGGCAAATGACCCCCGGATCGAAGTGTTCATTCTTCCGGGCGTCAGCCAAAATCGACCAGCCGACGTGATGCGCGGCGAGGAAACCCAGATCGGTGGCTTTCTTGCCTCAAATCCCAACTTCGATGGGACGCTCTGCCTGCCGGGCACACATACGAAATGGGTGCAGATCAGCGCTGGCGAAATCATAAGTTTCCGGACCTTCATGACAGGTGACCTCTTCGCCGCGATCATGGGCCACACCGTCCTGCGCCACTCGGCTGCCAAGGGTCAAGATCTTGCGTCCTTTGACTGTGGCGTTGCAGAGGGTCTGTCGCGGCCCGAGATGCTGACAGCCCGACTTTTCACGCTGAGAGCCGAAGGGCTCTTGCATGGTATGACGGCCGTTGCAGCTTCGGAGCGCCTGTCCGGCTTGCTGATCGGCCAGGAGTTGGCGGGCGCAAAACAATATTGGCTTGGCACCCAAGTTGCATTGATCGGTGGCGCGGCGCTTTGTGAGCGATACGCGCGCAGTTTGAGCACTCTGGGGGCGAAACCCGAACTGGCGGACGGTGATACCATGGTTCTCGCCGGTCTGCGAGCGGCCCAAGCTCGCTTGAAAACAATAGGAACATAATCATGACCCGCAAAATCATCGCCATCCTTCGTGGCGTCACGCCCTCTGAAGTTGTTCAGATCGGAGAGGCACTGGTTGCCGCAGGGATCACGATCATCGAAGTGCCGGTGAACTCGCCTAATCCTTTCTACAGCATCGCGGCTTTAGCGCAGTCTCTCAAGGACAGAGCCCAGATCGGTGCCGGAACCGTCCTTAGGGTCGAAGACGTGGCCCGGGTCAAAGCCGTGGGCGGAGCGCTTGTCGTGTCGCCCGACGCGAACCCAGCGGTCATCGCAGCGACCAAGGCTGCGGGCATGAAGTCCTTCCCCGGTGTCATGAGCCCGACGGAGTGTTTTGCGGCCCTCCGTGCAGGAGCGGATGGGCTCAAGTTCTTCCCTGCGTCTCTAATCGGCCCTTCGGGCCTCAAGGCGGTCCGCGCGGTCCTGCCAAAGGCAACCGAAACCTATGCCGTCGGCGGCGCAGGCCCCGAGAATTTTGCGGACTGGCTTGCGGTCGGTGTGACAGGCTTCGGGATCGGTACGGCGCTTTATCAGCCTGGATTCCGTGCCGGCGAAGTGCAAGCAAGGGCCGAGAAAATCGTCACCGCATACGACAAAGCACTCGGTTAGGTATTGTCAGAAGAACTCGGCTTGAAGCGAGGCAGGGCGGCGGACAGGGTTCGGGCATGACCAAACGCTCCACTTTCAAGTACTTAAAACGAGCCCTGAGTTTATCCGTCTGGCGTTCATGCTGTATGCGCGGTTCCCTGTTTCGCTGATGGAATGTCGAGGATCTACTTCACGAGCGAGGCATCGATATCAGCCACGAAACAGTTCAATTTTGGTGGCATCGGTTCGGCCCAATGTTCGCCTTGGAGATCCAGAAGTGCCGGATTAAGGGATGAGAACTAGCCAATGGCAGTGGCACCTGGACGAAGTTTTTGTGAAGATCAACGGAACGCGGCAGGTTGAGGGAGATCGGGGCGGGCAGTCGGCAGGAAGCCGGCTACTGGTTGAACAACCGGGCTGGGAACTCGCACTTACTTTTTGGAAGGATCCGAGCGTCTTCCAATCTGGTCGTCAGTTTGCAGCCTAGTTCGGGCTCGTGCCACACCAGAACTCAGCGGGCGGCAAGGAAAGATTGTGGCGGTTGTCCTTGATGGGGAACGGCAATCTGCGCCGATTGCTGGTCGTCGGCGCTAGCTCGGTGACACGGCGCGCGCCAACCACCGTCACTCGAACGGCGCCTCGATTCAGAACACAAATTGAGCGCAAGCCAACGCTACTCATGAACGTGGCGACTGCCAACACGACCGCCCGCACCGCTAGGGCGCTGCTTGCGAAGGAAGAGAGCTTCAGGGTCGCACCGGCCATCTGAACGAAGGAGACAAGCGGGGCCGCGAAGGTACCGCGACAAGATGCAAGGGTAGAAGAGAGTGATGATGATCAAACGGAACCGCTGCCGGGACACCCCGAGGCGCTGTTGGGGCTTCAAAGCTCGAATGACTGATTGCGATCCAGCATTTGGACTTCATCAAGGCAAAGGGTCAAATGCACCGCACTCAACGGCCGGACACATGACCGCACCCAGCAACGATCACTTTCGCTCAAATCAACCCTTGCGCAAACGGAGCCGTTCACACATGACAGCACCTCAGAATGACTTCGGACTGCCGAAGCTTCGAAGCAAATTCGTCCGGCAGCTTTCGTTTTTGGCCGTCGCTGGATTCAGCGATTTGCCGGCCAAACTTTTCCCAGCTACTGGACCACTTGTTAGGGGGCTGCTCCACCAAAATAGATAAACATTATTTCGTCCGATTGATCTGCAAGCACATTCGGATCAAGCCTTTCTGCCATTCCAAGGCATCAGGCCCACCGGTGATCGACCCGAATAGTTGGCGTAGACGGTCTTCTTGCGCAAATATGCATCAAGGCCGTGGATGCCGTCGTCACCGCCGGGGCCGGAGTTTCGGTATCCGGTATGGTAGCCTTGTAATGACTCCGGTCCGATGCGGTTGATGTAGATTTCGCCGAACCGCGCGTCTTGCACTGCCTGCATGATGCGGGCAAAATCATTGGTGAATAGGTAGGCAGAGAGACCGTATTGGCTGTCGTTGGCAATTCGGAGCGCCTCGTCGAATGAGGTAATTCGCATCACCGGAACGACTGGTCCAAAGATTTCATCACGCATGACCGCCATATCGGTTGTCACGTCGCCCAATATCGTCGGCATCAGCCAGTTTCCACCCTTCACTGGAGGAGTCTCCGGGCGGCCACCGCGCAGCAATGGTTTTGCCCCAGCGTCGATCGCGACTTGGATAATTCGCTCGACCTTTTGCAGTTCGGCCGCCGAGACCTTTGGGCCGATATCAGTGCTGTCCAGCATTGGATCTCCCACGTTCAGGGCTTGCGTGGCCGCGACAAAACGGCGGATGAACTCGTCATAGACGGCGTCATGCACAAGCATACGCTCGTTGCAGATGCAGACCTGTCCGCAATTCATGAAACGCGATGTGACCGCCGAGGCGACCGCTAGATCAAGGTCGGCGTCTTCCATCACGATCAGGGGCGCCTTGCCGCCCAGTTCCAACGACACAGGCACAAGATTGCGCGCTGCCGCCGCCATGATGCGTTTTCCGGTCGGGATCGAACCGGTCATAGTTACAAGGTCAATATCGCTATGCTCGGTCAGCGCGGCACCGACGGTCGAGCCGCTCCCGGTCACGATATTCACGACGCCTGGGGGGACCCCCGCTGCTTCGAAAAGTCTGGCCATGTACAGCGCGGAAAGGGGAGTCTCCTCATGCGGCTTCAACACGATAGCGTTGCCCGCGATCATCGACGGGGCGACCTTTCGGCTTACAAGCGCTGCAGGATAATTCCACGGAATTATGCCGACGACGACGCCTACCGGGACGCGCTGGATCCAGATCTGTTCGCCTGGCGCGTCCGAGGGGAAGATCTCGCCTTGGATGCGGCGGGCAAATTCCGCGAAATAGGTGAAGAATTCGGCCGCCCCGCCAACCTCGCCCCGCGCTTCGGAGATGGTTTTACCTTGCTCTTCTACCACCAGACGGGCCAAGGGATCGGCGTGTTCGCGAACCAGGGCGGCGATGCGGTGCATGACCTTGCCCCTATCCAAGGGAGAGAGGGCGCCCCATGCCGGTTGTGCGCGACGAGCCGCCTCGATGGCTTTCGCGGCTTGGTGCGGTGTCGCTTCGGGCACCTCCGTAATCGTTTGGCCGTTTGAGGGATTGGTGACAGGCCGCGTGCCGGCATCGCCGCCGATCCACTGACCGTCCACCCACATCCTGTTGAAATCCTTCATGTTAATTTGTCTCCTAGAGTCTTATTGATGCGCGTCGGGTGCGGCAAGCTGCAGGGCGTAATCGATCGCTTCAATCAGGCTGGTCTCGTCTGCCAGCCCCTTCCCCGCAATGTCGAAGGCGGTGCCGTGATCGACTGACGTTCGGATGATCGGCAAACCGAGGGACACGTTCACCCCGCTGAGCGCGGTCCAGCGGCCGCTTTCCGGATCAATGTTGAAGCCCAGCAGTTTGACGGGGATGTGCCCCTGATCGTGATACATTGCTACGACGGCGTCATATTCGCGGCCGCGCAATTTGACGAAAACGGTATCACCCGGAATGGGGCCGAATACCTGTTCTCCGCGCGCGAAGTAGTCCCTGACGATCGGCTCGGTGACATCTATATCGTGGCGGCCGAAGATCCCGCCTTCGCCCGCGTGAGGGTTCAATGCGGCAATTGCGATGCGCGGCCACTTGATCCCGAGTTTGCGAAGGGTTGCGAGCGTGAGATCCAGAACACGGGAAATGCGTTCAGCGGTAGCGCGGCGCGGCACATCCTCCAACGCGCAATGGGTGGTCACATGACTGACGCGGAACGGGCCATGGGCAAGCATCATCACGCTCCCGGTCACTCCGGTCAAATCGGCGAGAAGCTCTGTGTGTCCGGCATATGGATGCCCTGCCAGATGAAGCGCCTCTTTGTTTAGGGGTGCCGTCACGATGGCTGCGACCTGGCCCTTCTGGGCAAGCCCTGTGGCAAGCGCGACAGCCTGATAGGCCTGCTCGCCACCATCTGCACTGACCTCACCCCAGCGGACAAGATTGCCGGCAGAGGCAATCGGTAGTACGCCTGCGCCGAGCAGGGTAGGAAGGTCCGGCTCGGTTACAATGGGCGGGGTAGGCAGAGACAGGAGAGCCCCGGCCCTGTCGAGCGCGTCGGGATCTCCGACAAGTGCAAGCGCGAACTCGCTCGCAGCTAATCTGCCTTTCAGGCGAGCGACGGCCTTCAGCGCGATCTCGGGTCCGATACCCGCCGGGTCACCTAATGTTAGTGCAATAACCGGACGAGCCAATTGAACAACCTCGATTGATGATTGACATCTTGGACCGGTCGATCGTCTGCGAAACCACGACGATCATCAAAAGTCCCTAGAGTATGTTTTGCAGGTTGTGATCCACGCCAGTAATAATCATGCGAATGGACAGCATGGATATTACGAGGACACTCAGCATGTTGCCAATGATGCACCTGATATTAATGGTCAGCTGTGCGCCTGCGACCTTGGCTGCGATCACCTCAAGTTCAAGATTTTGGTCCAATTGGGCAATCGTCGGCATCGACCGCGCCGACTAAAGTTCCTCATCATAGCCTCCCGGATTCTGACAGCCGACGACATGCAACAATTCGCGAATCTGCCACTTTATGAATTTTTCTGGCACAAAGTGGAAGAATATGAAAGATCATTCAGGTAAGTATGGAGCAATTGGAAGCGTCTTGCGCTGTGCAAGCAGATTGCTGAGACTTTCTCAAAACAGGTTTGAAACAAGATGCTGCCAGCACTGCGCCGCGCAAGAATCATCGAACTGCTGCGCCGCGATGGTGCTGCCGGTCTGAAAGACATGTCTGAAGCGCTGGACGTTTCGGTTTCAACCTTGCGGCGCGATGTGGACTACCTGTGTGAACAGGGCCATCTGGAACGCACGCACGGGGGTGCTGTCTTGAACGGCGCCCACGGGACGGGGATCGAACTGGAGCGGGAAATCGCTTCCGAGCTGGAAAGCGACGCAAAGGCTGCGATAGGGCGGCATGCGGCAGCCCTAATCCGTTCGGGACAGACGGTCATCCTGGACAGCGGCACAACAACGGCTGCCGCGGCGCGCGCCGCACGTGGCCTGCGCATTCCTTTCACGGCGATCACCAACGATTTCACGATTGCGGCAATCCTTTCTGAGAACCCTGCGATTAGTGTGATCGTCACGGGCGGCCAGGTACGCCCGGGAACTAGCACGTTATGGGGCGGCGATGCTATTCAATCTATCCAGCGCCTAAGGGTTGATCTCGCCTTCATCGGAACGCATGCCCTTTCGGAGGAGGAGTTGTCAGATACCTCTATTGAGCTGGCACAGTTGAAACGGGCAATCCTTGCCGCGGCCGTCCAGACTGTACTTCTGGCAGACAGCACAAAAATCTTCAGCCGGACCTTCTGCAGCTTCGGTGGCTTGTCCGATCTCGACCACCTTATTACTGACTCGCGTCTATCTGCGGGACACCGCGAAGGTCTGCAGCGCAGCGGGCTGAAATTCGAGGCAGTCCATCTGGATCGCGTGAGGTCATGACCCTACGCATCATCGCCGATGACTTGACGGGCGCACTTGACGCAGCCGCCCCCTTTGCGAGTGCAGATGCCCCGGTCAGACTTGTGCTCGAAGGGGCAGCGGCTTTTTTGAGCGACAAGATCACATTCAGCACTGAAAGTCGCAATCTGGACGCGGCCGAGGCTACAGCGCGTTCTGTACGAGCCCATGCATTGCTTCGGACGGATGGCGAAGCGATCTGGTTCAAGAAGGTGGACAGTGTGTTGCGTGGCCAGCCCTTTGCCGAGACGCTGGCCATCGCACGGGCAGGCGAGTTCAGACGGTGCCTATTCGCTCCTGCGTTTCCCGAGATGGGTCGGATTACGAGGGGTGGAACACAACTGGTCAAGGGATTGGGTGACGAGTGCAGACAGGTGGGGCCGGACAATCTGGCTGAAGCTTTTGTCGCTCTGGACCCATCAGGTATCGAGATCATCGTGCTTGACGCGGAAACACCAGGCGAATTGCGTCAGGCAATTGCGCCTTTTCTGAACTCGCCGGGGCTTTTGTGGGCCGGTAGTGGGGGTCTTGCGCGTGCGATGGTGCCCGGAAGGCCGTTGCTCAGGGCGCCCGAGGTCGGGATATTCATTCTGGGCAAAAACCACCCGGCCACACGCGCGCAGGCCGCGTTGTTGGTTCCCCATACGAAACCGGCGTCGTTCCCCAAGGCAGACATACCGTCCTTTAAGGCGCCGATCTTGATCGATCCGGTCCCGCATTGTGCCGATGCACGTGAGACGGCCGTGGCGCTGGTTGCCGCGATTGCAGGTATCGAGCCGCCCCAAACTGACCGTGCGCTGGTCGTATCGGGGGGCGATTGCCTGTCGATTCTGTTGCGCGAAACCCGAGCTGAAGGGCTGGACTGTATCGGCGAGGTCGGGGTGGGCCTGCCTTTGTCACGTATCGTGGGCGGCCGATTTGCGGACGTATCTGTCATCTCAAAGTCCGGAGGATTTGGGGCGGAGACGACATTACTTGACTTTGCGAGCCACTAATCTGCGTCGCCAAGGGAAGGTAAAGTCGGTCTCTTGGTGGCGAGTGGACAAGTGCGGGGGAGGTCGAATGAGCCTTGGCGTGCCTTATCCAAGCGCTTAAGCAAATCTACCATCTGTTCCGCCTTGAGCCGGCGAAGGGGGTGGTACGCGAACAATAGGAAAAGCTCGGCCGTCTACTCCAGGTCTTCTGTGGCACACTAGGCGTTCGGCATTGCGCTCTAGCAGGCGACCGTGTCCGTCGAGAGCCAGATCCGGCTGGTTGGCCACGATCGGACAGCACCTGATTTCGGCACATTGTTCCGACGCCAGATGACTTTGACTGTGAACGTCCGGATTCGCGGCTCCAAAGTGCTGCCGCACTAAGCGATTGGCAACAATGGGATCAAATTTGTCAGCAACTCATGGCCTCGGACTAGGAATTTCATGCTAGATCAGTTTGCGCTCGGCCAGATTGGACATCAGGGCCCGGATACCAAAAGTCCACTCCGGGCAGGTCGTCGAAAGGGCCACACTATTTCGAAGCAATCCAAGACCTTCGGCCTCGATCGTCACGATATCGCCGAGATGGTGGGTGAACCCGGCTCCCGCTTCGCCCCTGTCTTCGGTGGGTGCAAATAAGGTGCCCAAAAATAGCATCAACCCGTCGGGATACTGGTGATGGCGCCCGATCGTTTGGGCGACCAAATCCTCGGGGTCGCGGCTGATTTTTGTCATGGAGGACCGGCCGTGCAGTACAAAGCCGTCCTGACCTTCCACCAAAAGCGACAGCTCGACTTTGCGCACATCGTCAAGTGTGTAATGCGCGTCGAATAGCCGGATGAATGGGCCGATTGCGCAAGAACTGTTGTTGTCCTTGGCCTTGGACAACAAGAGCGCTGAGCGGCCCTCGACATCGCGAAGGTTCACGTCATTGCCAAGCGCGGCGCCTACGATCCGCCCACGCGAGGACACCGCGAGAACGATTTCGGGCTCGGGATTGTTCCATTTCGAAATCGGGTGTAGGCCGATCTCGGCTCCATGCCCGACCGATGACAACACTTGCGCTTTGGAAAACACCTCGGCGTCGGGACCAATGCCGACCTCGAGATACGGACTCCAGAGGCCCTCTGCGATTAGCGCTGTCTTGACCGCGTCGGCCTCGTGCGAACCGGGACGGATTTTGCGTAGGCTACCCCCGATCGCTGCGCCGACGCGGGAGCGGATTGCTTGGGCGCGTGAGGGATCGCCGTTGGCTCGTTCCTCGATCACCCGCTCTACCATTGACCCTGCAAAGGTGACGCCACAGGCCTTGACTGCCTGAAGATCGCACGGTGCCAGAAGATGAGGCACAGAGACATCCCCAACCCGCGCTGCCATGAATGCATCGACAGATCCCAAATCAGGTCCATGCGCGCTCTGCACATAATGAGACGGATCATCCATTTCGCACACGTCGCGCACGAGAGGTGAAAGGGGTGTAGTGATATCGATGATCCTGCCTTGCCGAACCGTCACAACCGAAGGGCCGCCCACTCTAGGATCCCAGATGCGCCCGATGAGTGTTGGTTCCAAATCGTAACCTCCCTTTCTATTATGAGCTCTACCGCAGCTTTCCAGTGCACGATCGTTCTGTCAGGAAAAGCAGCCTCGACCTTGGGCATGATTTTAATAGTGAAGAGATTGCGCGCGGCTGGCTGTTCATTTCTTTCAACCCCGATCCCAAAACCATTTTTGGGATAGGCCATAGCCCATCATCATGCTACCTAATCAGCGTCTACGTCGCGGCACAACAAGGTCAGTGTTATTGTGGACTTTAGAAGTGGTCCGCAGAACAGGGACGGGGTCATGACCAAGCAAATATCGATCCAATTACCACGCCAATGAGACCTATTTCCGACATACGCAGCGAACTTGGCGAAGGTGCTTTTTGGCACCCGCTCCGTAGCGAATTCTACTGGTTTGACATCATCGGCAAAAAGCTGCACGGCCCTGCGCAAACTTGGGATTTCGACGAAATGGTCTCGGCGATGGGATGGATAGATAAGGCGCGAGTCGTCATCGCATCCGATCGGCGGCTGTTCCTGTTCGATCTGGATACCGGCGCGCAACAGACACTTTGCCCGCTCGAGTCTGACGTTCCAACCAATCGCTCGAATGATGGGCGCGCAGACCCGCAGGGCGGGTTTTGGATAGGAACGATGGGGAAATCCGCCGAGCTTGCGGCAGGAAGTATCTGGCGCTGGCACAAGGGAAGTTTGCATAGATTGTATAATGGGGTGAGCATTCCCAACGCCATCTGCTTTGCCCCCGATGGGCGCTCGGCTTGTTTCACTGATACGCCAACGCGAAAAATAATGCGTGTGGCCCTTGATGCTGAGGGGTGGCCAAAAGGTGATCCACAGTGCTGGCTTGATTTTTCCGAGGCTGGACTGAACCCCGACGGGGCGGTTTTCGACGCTGATGGTTTGTTCTATGTTGCACAATGGGGCGCGGGACGGGTGGCTGCCTATTCACCGGATGGGAGGTGCCAGTTCGAGATTGCATTTCCCGCGCGCCATACATCTTGCCCTGCCTTTGGCGGCCCAGACTATCGCAGCCTATTTTGCACAACTGCCCGCGAAGACATCCTCCGACCTTCAGAGCTTGATGGCGCCACCTTCGTAACCCCGGCTCCCACCGCTGGCCTTCCAGAGTATCAAGTAAGGCTCAGTGATGGTTGAAGTATTTGACCATTTGCCGGACGGTCTGCCGGTCCACTGCATTCGTCTCTCAAATGGGCCAATGTCGGCAAACGTTTTGACCTATGGCGCGATCGTTCAGGACCTTCGGCATGAGGGTTTTAGTTTTCCACTCGTGTTGGGGGCGGACCATATCGCGCCCTATTTGGGGCCCATGCGCTATTTCGGTGGCATGGTAGGGCGCTTTGCCAACAGGATCGGCAGGGGGCAGTTCGTGTTGAATGGAAAAACCATCACGATCTCGCGCAATCAAGATGGCAAGCATTGTCTTCATGGCGGCGAATGCGGAAGTGCAGAGCGAATTTGGCAGATCCGTGCACGCGGCTCTGACACTGTCACTCTGGCTTTGACGATGGACGACGGCGAGATGGGATTTCCGGGCGAACTAAACGTCGAACTTGCTATTTCTCTGACGCAATCGCGACTTTGTTTCGCTATCGAGGCCACAACTGACCGAGATACCGTTTGTGGCTTTGCGCATCACGGATATTTCATGCTAGATGACTCGGGGTCGATCGCGCACCATCGACTTGAGATTGCCGCCGAAAATGTTTTGGCGGTAGACGACGACCTGATCCCGACCGGCGCGATCGTTCCGGTATCTGAGGCCGGCCTTGATTTCCGCACCATGCGCAGCCTCGAAAATATGGTGATAGATCATAATTTTTGCCTCTCAATGGGGCGTGAAAGAACGCGGCCCGTGGCAAGGCTTCGTTCCGATTTGTCGAACCTGGCGATGCAGATAGAGACTACAGAGCCCGGACTTCAGGTTTATACTGCGACGCATCTGCCGTCGGCGGGGATAAGAGGCTTGGGCGGCAGACTTTATGGCCGACACGCAGGTATAGCTTTGGAGGCGCAAAATTGGCCAGACGCCCCAAATCATCTCGAGTTCCCATCCGCCCTTTTGCGGACCAATGAAGTCTATCGTCAATTTACGAGCTATGGGTTCGAAGCTCCTCTAGACGCCTGACCAGATTTTCTCTCGCCGGACGGGAGAGATCTTGTATCTCCTTAGATACCCAGACCTGTCATAGGTCACTCTTTCCGCTGGGTGCCTGCCAGTGCGTCAGCAGAATTGGATAAATGCGTTGCGACCGAAAGAGTCTGGCCGAAAGCGCCTGACCGTCACCTTGCGGTTCAGACTCACCTATGTCGTATAAACTACAAATGGGCTAGGGTTTCCTGGAGCAAACGATCAGCTGCACTCGATAATTGCTGCGTTCTCTTTCTGATTGCGTAATAGGTTGAAACCTGAATTTCGGCCTCAACGTCCAGCTTAACCAGATTTGCGAGCAGCCCACTTTTGCCCAGCATCAAGGAAACTTCTTCCGTCAAGGGGGCAATAACGTCGCTTTCTGCGAGCATGGCCAGTGCCACGAGAAGAGAGGAGCTGTTAATGACATTATCGGGGGCAGGCAGGCTCTGCATATAGAAGGCCTTCTCGACCGCGGCTCTGATTGGCGATCCGCGCTCCTGAATGACCCATTCTTCGTTCAAGAGGTCTACCATCGGAATCCTTCGTCTTCCGGCTAGCGGATGTGAGCCACGAACTACGAGCGCCACTTTTTCAGAGCGCGCGGGCGTAATCAGCAAATTTGAAGTCTCGTCTGTTTCTGCAATCCGACCGAGGACAAAATCAAAGCGACCTTCTGTCAGACCACGGATCAGTTCCGAAGATGGCCCAACTTCGATTGTCACTCTCAACGACGGCGCCTCCGATCTAACTTTTCGAACAGCGGGAATGAGTCCGCCAACTGCCGGTCCTGTGACCGCACCAACCCTTACCGTTCCGGCTTCTCCCAACTTTAGCCAGTCGAGTTCCTGAATAAGACTGTCCATCTGAGTGGTGATCGAACGTGCATGTCGCAAAAACGCCTGGCCTATTTCGGTGGGGGTCATTCCCTTGGGATCTCTTAAGAAAAGAGCGGCACCGACTTGAGATTCTATGTCAGCAAGTACGCGGGACGCCGCAGGTTGGGACATTGCCATTGCCTCTGCGGCGATCTGAAGTTTCCCAGTTTCCGAAATTTTTTGGATCAAGCGCAAATGGTTGGGTTTGAGGCGGCGACTGAGAGGCAAATCCATTTCGTATACCAATTTTGATATGCAGATTGTCGCTAATTCGATTTTATTGATTCTACAAGCAAGGCTAACTCTCTCGTCGGGCGTTGAGCCCAACCAGAAGCAAAACAAGTGAACACGAGCTTCGCACTCAACTCACGTTTTCAAGGACACCGCTCATGACCTTCAAACCCGCCGCCTGGCCCCGGAAACTGCGTTCTCAGGAGTGGTTTGGCGGCAGTGGCCGCGACCAGATCTACCACCGCGGCTGGATGAAGAATCAGGGTTTCCCGCATGACCTGTTTGACGGTCGTCCGGTGATCGGGATCTTGAATACGTGGTCCGAGCTGACACCGTGCAACGCACATCTGAATGTGCTGGTCGAGAAGGTGAAGAACGGGATCTACGAGGCGGGCGGGTTCCCGGTCGAGGTGCCGGTCTTCTCGGCGAGCGAGAGTGCGTTCCGGCCGACGGCGATGATGTTCCGCAATCTGGCAGCGATGGCGGTGGAAGAGCAGATGCGAGGTCAGCCGATGGATGGCTGCGTGCTGATGGTGGGCTGCGACAAGACCACGCCGAGCCTCTTGATGGCGGCGGCCTCGACCGATCTGCCCTCGATTATCGTCACCGGCGGGCCGATGCTGAACGGGTACTACCGCAATGAGCGGGTGGGGTCGGGGACGCATCTGTGGAAATTCTCGGAAGCGGTGAAAGCGGGCGAAATGAGCCAGGAGGAATTTGCCGAGGCCGAGGCGTCGATGAGTCGCTCGGCGGGCTCGTGCAACACGATGGGGACGGCCTCGACGATGGCGTCGATGGCGGAGGCCCTGGGCATGGCGCTCTCGGGCAATGCGGCGATTCCGGCGGTAGACAGTCGGCGGCGTGTGATGGCGCAGCTGACGGGGCGGCGGATCGTGCAGATGGTCAAGGATGACCTCAAGCCGTCGGATGTCTTGACAAAGCAAGCCTTCGAGAACGCCATCCGCACCAATGCCGCGATCGGCGGATCGACCAATGCGGTGATCCACCTGCTGGCGATTGCCGGACGGGTGGGGGTGGACCTGACGCTCGAGGACTGGGACCGCTGCGGTCGTGACGTGCCGACCATCGTCAATCTAATGCCTTCGGGCAAATACCTGATGGAAGAATTTTTCTATGCGGGTGGCCTGCCTGCCGTGATCAAGCGGCTGGGGGAATCCAGCCTCTTGCACAAAGAGGCGCTGACCGTATCGGGCGAGACAATGTGGGATCAGGTCAAGGATGTGGTAAACCACAACGACGACGTGATCCTGCCCAAGGAACGCGCACTGGCGCAATCGGGCGGCGTCGTGGTGCTGAAGGGCAACCTTGCGCCGAATGGTGCCGTGCTCAAACCATCCGCCGCCAGTCCGCATCTGATGGTCCATCGCGGCCGCGCGGTCGTGTTCGAGGACATCGACGACTACAAGGCCAAGATCAACGACGAGGCGCTCGATATCGACGAGACCTGCGTGATGGTGCTTAAGAACTGCGGACCCAAGGGCTATCCCGGCATGGCCGAGGTCGGCAATATGGGCCTGCCGCCCAAGGTGCTTCGCAAGGGGATCACCGACATGGTACGGATCTCGGATGCGCGGATGTCGGGGACGGCCTATGGCACGGTCTGCCTGCATACCTCGCCCGAGGCGGCGGCGGGGGGCCCGCTCGCGGTGGTGCAGAACGGCGACATGATCGAGCTCGACGTGCCGAACCGTCGCCTGCATCTCGATATTTCCGACGCCGAGCTTCAGGCGCGGCTTGCGGCGTGGAAGCCCCGGCACGAGCGCTATGAGGGCGGCTATGCTTGGCTGCACCAGACCCATGTGGAGGGGGCCGATACCGGGGCGGATCTCGACTTCCTCAAAGGCTGCCGCGGCGCGCCGGTGGGCAAGGATTCTCACTGATGGATATTGCTCTCGTCGGCATCGGCAAGATTGCCCTCGATCAGCATGTGCCCGCCATCGCGGCGAGCGCGGAGTGGGATCTGGCGGCGACGGTCTCGCGCAAGGGTCGGGTCGAGGGTGTGCCGGCCTTCACCGATATCGACACGCTCCTAGCCGAGCGGCCCGAGATACGGGTGATCTCGCTCTGCCTGCCGCCGGGGCCGCGCTTCGACTATGCCAGGAAGGCGCTTTTGGCGGGGCGGCATGTGATGCTGGAAAAGCCCCCCGGAGCGACGCTCGCCGAGGTGCATGAGTTGCAGGCGCTGGCAGCTAGGGAGCGGGTCACGCTCTACGCCTCCTGGCATTCGCGTGAGGCGACGGCGGTGGCGGCGGCGAAGGCCTGGCTCAAGGACAAGGTGGTGACGTCGGGCAAGATCACCTGGCGCGAGGATGTGCGCAAATGGCATCCCGGCCAGGACTGGGTGTTTGAACCGGCGGGGATGGGCGTGTTCGACCCCGGCTCCAACGCGCTGTCGATCCTGACCGAGATATTGCCTGCCCCCGTGCACCTGGTCGCAGCTGAACTCGACTTTCCGGAAAACCGCGCCACGCCGATCGCCGCACGATTGCGCTTCTCGGGCGGGATCGAGGCCGATTTCGACTGGCGGCAGGAAGGCCCGCAGACCTGGGATATCGAGCTTGCAACCCCCTCTGGCCAACTGGCCCTGCGCACGGGCGGCAACCGGCTGGAAATCAACGGCCAGCACGACAGCGGTAATGACAGCATCATGGGCGAATACCCCGCTCT
>JAURLR010000291.1 GCA_030831135.1 Alphaproteobacteria bacterium | reverse complement strand
CTTCATCGTCAAGAATTGACCGGATGCGTCCAAACGCGAGCCGGATACGTGATTTGACCGTCCCCAGAGGAATTCCCAAAGAATCGGAAATTTCCGTGTGGGTCTGATCGTCAAAGAAGGACAGGCGCAGGACCTCGCGCTGTTCTTCGGGCAGTTCGGCGAGTGCCTTGTGGATGCGCACCGCGTCCTGTTTGCGGGCAACCACCGTATCCGCACCTACGGGCTGATCGGGCACAAGGGCGGGATCATTGGGATCGGGTTCGGGATGATTGCGCCGACGAAACGCATCGATCCGCAGATTACGCGCAATCGTAAAAATCCATGTCGAGGCCGCCGCGCGGCTCGGGTCATACCGGTCAGCCTTGCGCCAGACCGTCGCCAGAGCCTCCTGCGCCAGTTCTTCGGCCTGGGTGCTATCCGAACCCAGACGCAGCATGTAGGACTTCACGCGCGGGGCGAAATGCGCAAAAAGCGCCGCAAAAGCGGCACGATCCTGATCCGCAACCGAGCACAGAAGCGCGTTCCAGTCGGGCCGGGTATCCTTTTCCGATGACGATTCTTCGTTCTGCAAGACTTCCAACCGGTTGCGATGAGACGGACGCCCGGAACGGGCCGAACCCCGGAATTCCAGGGTCGCAGATGCTCGGGATATGGTCAGTGTAGAAATCATTTGTGGTTCCTACGCAACCACAGGCAACACGGATCACCGCGATCAATCAAGCACGAATATTATTTCTGGCTCCTTGAGCGAGGATTTCGTTGATCTGCGGCGGCCCATAAGGCGTAAGACCTCTCATGAACGCTTTCTTCCCAGACATTATTTCCTCATGAATCCTCATTCGCTCGATATCGCGGTCATCGGAACCGGCATTGCCGGCCTGTCCGCCGCATGGATGCTGTCGCGCAACCACAAGGTGACGGTTTTCGAACGCGCCCACTGGACCGGCGGCCACTCCAACACGGTGGACGTGACCCTGGACGGCCGCAAAACCCCGGTGGATACGGGTTTCATCGTCTACAACGAACAGAACTACCCCAATCTGGTCGAACTGTTCCGGCACTTCGACGTGGCAACCAAGCCCGGAGACATGTCGTTTGCCGTGTCCCTCGACAAGGGCCGACGGGAATATTCGAGCGATTTCCCCAATGGCCTGTTCGGGCAGCGCAGCAATCTGGTGCGCCCGTCATTCTGGGCCATGATCCGCGACGTGCGGAGGTTCTATCGCGATGCCCCGCGCGATCTGGCCGCGGGCATGTTGACCGGGCTGACACTGGGCCAGTACCTCGTACGGGAAGGCTACAGCCGGGATTTCGTGCGTGACCATCTGTTGCCCATGGGTGCCGCGATCTGGTCCGCAGAAGCCGAGGATATGGCCAGATACCCTGCCGAATCCTTTGTCCGCTTCTTCGAAAGCCACAATTTGCTCGATCTGGGCGGTCGCCCCTTATGGCGGACCGTCGTCGGCGGCAGTCGGGCCTATGTCGAGAAACTGACGGCGTCCTTCGCGGAGAACATCCACCGGGAGCATCCGATCACCCGCGTTCAGCGGCATGCCCGGGGGGTCACGCTGGACGACGCGTCGGGCGTGCAACACCATTTCGATCATGTCGTGATCGCCACCCATGCCAATGATGCGCTGGGCCTTCTGGCCGACCCGTCCACCGACGAGCGCAGCCTGCTGGGTGCCATCGACTACACGAAAAACAAGGCCTATCTGCATCATGATGCCGGGCTGATGCCGAAACGCAAATCAGTCTGGGCCAGCTGGAACTACCTTGCAGACACCTCGACAAGCACGAAGAATGCACCGGAAGTGAGTTACTGGCTGAACCGGCTACAGGGCCTCGACGCCAGCGAGGATGTTTTCCTCACACTCAATCCCGTTGCACCGCCGCGTCCGGAACACTGCGTGACCACATTCGATTATGAACACCCCCTGTTCGATACGGCTGCGCTGAGTGCGCAACCCGAACTCTGGTCACTGCAGGGCGTTCGGAACACATGGTTCTGCGGCAGCTATTTCGGATACGGGTTCCACGAAGATGCGTTGCAGGCGGGGCTGGCCGTCGCAGAGACCCTCGGCGGGCAAGCGCGGCCCTGGTCGCTGCCCGAACCGTCCAGCCGCCTGTCCCTGCCGGAGCAGAATCCGGTCGAACCCCTGCTGGCCGCCCAGTGACCCCACGCTCTTCGGCATATGTGGGCCATGTGGTCCATGCCCGCAAACGGCCGCGCGCCCATCGACTGCGCTACAGCGTTTTTTACCTTCTGCTCGACCTCGAGGAACTGCCCGATCTCGACCAGAACCTGCGCCTGTTTGGCTACAACTGCGCCGGCGTGTTCTCGTTTCACGAACGCGACCATGGGCCCAAAGACGGTTCCAGCCTGCGGGACTGGGTGGATGCGCAACTGGCCGAAGCCGGGATCGCGATTCCCGGCGGGCAGGTCAAGCTGCTCTGCCTGCCCCGCATTCTCGGCTATGCGTTCAACCCGATCGCGATCTTCTACTGCTTCGACCAGGCGGGGCGCTTCAAGGCCGCGCTGTATGAGGTCTCGAACACCTTCCACGAGACCCACACCTATCTGCTGCCGGTCGAGGATGATGCCGCCGACACGGTGCATCACACCTTCGACAAGAAGCTCTATGTCTCCCCCTTCATCCCGATGGACTGCCGCTACGCGATTGCTCTGCGCAACCCCGATGAACATGCAACCATCGCCATCCGGGAAAGTGATCGCGAGGGGGACCTTCTGGCCGCGACATTCCATGGCCGACGCGCCGCCCTGAGCGACAGGTTTCTCGCCGCCACGTTCCTGCGGTTTCCCCTGCTCACACTAAAAGTTATGGTTGGAATTCACTGGGACGCCCTTAAACTCTGGATCAAACGTACGCCGGTCTTCCGGCACCCACCCGAACCATCCCACTCTGTTTCCATTGTCAGAAACCCCGGATCGCCGCCCGATGTCCGAGTTCGCACAGACTGATACGCCAACCCGACGGATTGCCAGTTCGGACACAATTCGACCCCGCGCGGTGCGTAATCTGGTTGACCGTCTGACCGGCAGTCTCCAGCACGGGGCGCTTGCGATCGAGTTTCCGAAAGGCAATCTATTCGAGGCCAATGGCCCCAAACAGGGGCCGGGTGGCCATGTTGTTGTCAATCATAGCCGTGCCGCCCGCCGCGCCATGTTCGGTGGCTCACTGGGGCTGGCGGATTCCTATATCGACGGGGACTGGGACTCCGACGACCTGACTTCCGTGATCGAACTCTGCGCCCACAATCTCGACGATTTTGACCGCGCCATCACCCCGATGAGCCTCGTCCGCGCGCTGGCGCGTTTGCGCCACAAGCGGCGCGCCAACACCCGCACCGGCAGCCGCCGCAACATCGCGGCGCATTATGATCTGGGAAACAGCTTCTATTCCCAGTGGCTCGACCCCAGCATGACCTACTCGGCGGCATGTTTCGAAACCGGGCAAGAGGAACTCACCGAAGCGCAAACCCTGAAGTTCGACAGCCTGGCCACCATGCTGAGCCTGCAACCGGGCGACCATGTGCTGGAAATCGGCTGCGGCTGGGGTGCCTTCGCGATCCATATCGCCGCACATTACGGCTGCCGGGTCACCGCTCTCACCGTCTCGCCGTCTCAGGCCGAATGGGCACGCAAGAAAGTTGCAGAGGCCGGATTGTCCGACCGCGTCGAGATCCGGTTGCAGGACTATCGCGATGTCGGCGGCCAGTTCGACAAGATTGCCTCGATCGAGATGTTCGAGGCTGTTGGCGAGAAATACTGGCCGGTTTTCTTCCAGAGCCTGTCCAACCGCCTGCGTCCGGGCGGGCTTGCGGGCCTGCAGGTCATCACCATCGAAGACCAGCGCTTTGAGAACTATCGGCGCAATCCCGATTTCATTCAGATGCGGATTTTCCCCGGCGGCATGCTGCCCTCCGTGGCAGCCTTCACCCAGGCGGCACAAACGGTCGGGCTGAAACTCGACCACGCCAGGATGTTCGGGGCGGATTATGCCGAGACCCTCAAGCGGTGGCGCGAATCCTTTGAAGCGGCCTGGCCCGGGATTGTCCCGCTGGGATTCGATGAACGCTTCCGCCGGCTGTGGCGCTACTATCTTTGCTACTGTGAGGGGGGCTTCCGCGCCCAGACGATTTCCGTGGGTCAGTTCCGGCTCAAGCCGGTCTGATCATCGCTCCTTCGGGATCATCCGCCGGGCAATCGCGAAATAGGCTGCATAAGGCAGCATCCGCAGGATCTTCAGGATATAGGTGAAGCGGCGCGGGAAGGTGATCTCGAAACGATTGCTTTCCAGACCCCGGACAATTCGTTCTGCGGCTGTCTCCGGCGTGATCAGGAACGGCATCGGGAACGGGTTCTTGTCGGTGAGCGGGGTTTTCACGAATCCCGGTGTCACGCAGGACAGAATCACGTTCTTTTCTGCCAGTTCCGGGCGCAAGGCTTCACACATGTTGATCAGCGCGGCCTTGGTCGCACCATAGCCACTCGCCGTCGGCAGGCCCCGATAGCCTGCAACCGAGGCCACCACCGCGATCCGGCCCGCCTGCCGCGCGACGAAATCCTGGATGACCGGTGCCAGACAATGCACCGTCCCCATCAGATTGACCTCGACCAGCTTGCGAACGGGCGCGACGGCAAAACGTGTCCCGTCAATCGGTTGATGGGTTCCGGCGTTCAGGATCGCCAGATCGACAGCCCCGAGGCGCGACCCAATATCGGCAAAAACGGCTGCCGCGGCAGCTTCATCGGTCACATCGAGGGGAAAAGCGTGGATCGCGCCCGGCAGGCTTTCAGCCTGTCGCGCAAGCGCGACGAGCTGGTCTTCGCTGCGGGCGCTCGCGGCAACGTTCCAGCCGGACTCCGCAAGTTTCAATGCCAAGGCGGCACCAATGCCCTGACTGGCGCCAGTCACCCAGGCGATCTTTGCGGAATCCGTTTGCACATTCATGAAGGCTGTCCTGCAGGTTGTCGCAATCGGAACGCTTTACGCAGGAAACCGTTGCCGGGATCAATTTTGCAGAAGGTTCCAGTGATCCGGCAGACGCGAACCCACGTAGGTATATACGACGCGGGCACAGTGCGTTCGCTCGTGTCCTTCGTAATCGGCCTTTATCCGAGACTCGTTCTCCCCCCCAAAGGCTGGTCCGCGAAAGGGTCGGATCAGGACTGTTCCCCGATAGCCTGATCCGACCCGTATTCGCATGCGGGCACGTGTCCGGGTCTCAACGAACCGATTTGTACCAGTCGAGAATTTCCTCACCCGTCCACACGAAGGTGTCATCCCGGTTGCAGACATGCTCGAGGATTCGACGAATTTCACGCGCCCGGTGCGGCACACCCATGATGTAGGGATGCAGAGTGAAGCACATGATGCGGGTTGATCCCGGTTCGGCTGTGGCATCCTCGATCAACTGATCGAACTCACGGATCGCCCGGTCACCGTATTCCTGCGCCCGGTGCCCCTGGATCAGTTGCATCGCCAGATCATTGAGTTCCTGCGTATAGGGCAAACCCACAATCGACCCGTTCTTGGTGCGAAGATCGATCGGCTGATCATCCATCACCCAGTCGCCAACATATTCGAACCCGGCATCGTCGAGCCAGTCCACCGTGTCGTGGGTCTCGGCCAGCGCCGGCCCAAGCCAGCCTCGGGGCGGCTTGCCGGAATAATCCTTCAGCTTTGCAAAGACCCGATGGATCATGTCTTCCTGATCTTCCACCGCGGGCAAGGCACGCTGAATCCAGCCATGGCCGCACAGATCCCAGCCTGCTTTCAGCGACGCATCCACGATCTGCGGATAGACATCACAGACCGTGCCATTGAGGACGAGAGTCGCCTTTGCGCCGAAATCATCGAAAATCCGCTTGAGACGCCAGAACCCGACGCGCTGGCCATATTCGTGCCAGGCCCAGTTCGGGATATCGGGAACCGATTTTTCCACCCCGCCGGGCGGGTTGACGACCGTGCGCGGCATCGGGGCATCGATCACCCAATTCTCCACATTGATGCACGGCCAGACCACAACCTTGCGGCCTTCGGGCAGGGGGAGCGGCTTGCGCCCCACGATGGGATCGTAATCGATACGGTCGGTCGGCCAGTCCAGTCTCATGATCTGTCTCCTCGTTGATCGGCGGCTTTCCCGCCTTCCCGGCAGCGCAGGTCAGTCCGCGCGAATGCGCGTCAACTCGTAGCCCACGCTGTCGCAATCAGGGTACACGTCGGTTTTTTCGGTGGATACGCGAATGGCCAGAACCTGCTCGAAGGCCAGCGCATAGGTGGCGATCTGTTCGACCAGGGTTTCCTGCAGATTGATGTGGCGCGCACCGGCCAATGCCAGAACCTCTGTCCGGATCTGGTCGTAGTCGAAAACTTCGGCGAAGGAATCGGTTTGCGGCGCCGTGTCGGCCCGCATGTAGAGCACGATGTTGATGCTCAGAGGCTGGGTGCGACCCTGTTCATGGGCATGGACACCCATGTGGATATCGACCTGCAGGTTCCGAAAGAAGATCTTCCGTACATCCGACCAGCGTTCGAGCAGGCGTTGCTCCACCGGGTCGGTCATGACCATGTCCGCCACAACTGCGTTCATCGGGTTTTGTCCTGCTTGGGGGAAGGGTCGAGGAACATAACGTCCCGTTCGCTGCGCACCAAATGCTGTCCGCCATCGACCAGAATTGTTTCGCCGGTGACGGCCTCGGCATCAACCAGATATCGCACCGCGCCGACCACATCTTCGGCTGAAGACCCACGCGCCAGCGGCGTACGAGTGTGGATTGCCTTGAACTGTTGCTCGGTCTGATCGCCGCTCGGCAGTGTCAGGCCGGGCGACACGCCGCACACACGGATCTTCGGGCCCAGCGCCATGGCGAGCATGTCCGTCATGCCCGCCAGCCCGTATTTCGACAGGGAATAGCTCAGAAAGTCGGGATTGGTGTTGGCAAGTTTCTGGTCGAGAATGTTCACGATGACGCCCGATTGCTGATCAGGCAGGCGTTCTGCAAAGCGCCGCGCAAGCAGCACCGGTACACGCAGGTTGACCGCCATGATAGGGTCGAAACTGTGTTGCGAAACATCATGAATCTGATCCTCGACAAACATCGAGGCGTTGTTGACCAGGCAGGTCAGCCCGCCTGTCGCCGCATTCGCCATATCAATCAGGGTCCCGCAGGCCCCTGGGTCGCCAAGATCAGCCCGCAGGGCGGTTGCCGCACCGCCGGCATCCTTGATCTCCCGGACAACGGCCGAAGCGGCTTCATCGGACTGGTGGTGGTGTACGATCACATGCCAGCCATCGGCCCCCAATGCCACCGCGATGGCACGACCGATCCGGTGCGCAGCCCCTGTCACCATGGCTCCCTTCACGCGACGCGCCTCAAGCACAATCGGTCACAGGCGACACCCGAAATGGTCAGTCGACAATGTCTTCGATCGGGATGTGGTAGTAGATGGTTGCAATTTCGGTTCCGGGATTGGAGTCTCCCAGACTGGCATTGGAGATATGCCCAACGGCGATCGAGACGCGCGAGCGATCGTCAAACCGGTAGCCGAATTCGAGCTGCGAGCGGAACTCGATCGTGTGACCGAGGTCCTTGCCGTTCCCATCGCCATACAGCCCCGCACCGAAGCTCGGTGTAAGAACCCAGCGCCGTCCGAAATATATATCGGTGAGAACACCGACCGCACCATAGATCGCCTCTTCCGAAGTGACTTCGATTCCGGCCCACGGCTTGAGGAAGCCGAGCATTTTGTAGCCTGAGCGGTATTCAGCGCGAAAATCAAAGGCATCCCTGTCATCGTTGAAGTCGTACCAGCCACCACCGACCACGAAGAAGGCCGGGTCATCCGCAACCGCCGGCGTCGCAAATGTCATTCCGATCACGGCGGCGCACGCCGCAATTTTGGTCCAGTCCCGCAATTTTCGTCCCCCTGTTTCACCGGCGCTCGCCGATCCCCTGTCAAGCCATCATAGGGGATTGGAGAGACGACGAAAACTGTTCTTGAGAAGTGTTATTCAAGCCCCTTGAGGCGCTCCACAGCATCGAGCAACGCAGCACGCGTCCCCGGCTCCAGAGCAGAATGGCCGGCATCGGGAACAATCGTGAACTCTGCTTCGGGCCACGCCTGCGCCAGTCGGTCCGCCGTTTCCACCGGGCACACCATGTCATAGCGGCCATGCACGATGGCGCCCGGAATCCCACGCAAGCGGTCGGCGCGGGAGATCAACTGGTCCACCTCCAGAAAGGCGCCGTTTGCCAGGTAATGGGCCTCGATCCGCGCCAGCGCGAGAGTTCCCGGTGAGGCTGAAATCGCGCGCACCGCATCAGGGTTGGGCTTGAGCGTGGAACACCGTGCCTCATAGGTCGCCCAGACGCGCGCCATCGGCATGTGAATTTCCGGATCAGGATCGGTCAGTCGTCGGTAATAGGCCGACAGCAGATCATCGCGTTCACCTTCGGGGATGGCTGACGCGAAGTCCTGCCAGGCGTCGGGGAAAATCCGGCCCATGCCATAGAGAAACCAGTCCACTTCACGCGGGGAACAGGTGAAAATACCGCGCAGAACCATGCCCAGACAACGTTCAGGATAGGTTTGGGCATAGGCGAGTGCGAGGGTTGACCCCCAGGACCCGCCAAAAAGATGCCAGCGTTCGACCGACAGATGTGTCCGCAAGGCCTCCAGATCATCAATCAGGTGCGCCGTGGTATTGGCCTGGACACTGGCCTGCGGCGTCGAACGGCCGGCCCCGCGCTGATCGAACAGGATAATCCGGAAATATTCGGGATCGAAGAACCGGCGGTGGACGGGCATCGTGCCCGCACCCGGTCCGCCGTGCAGAAACACGATCGGCACCCCATCGGGACGACCGGTCTCTTCCCAGTACATTTCGTGTCCGCCATCCAGCGACAAGCGCCCGTGTTTCCGGGGCTCGATTTCGGCGAAAAGTGCCGTGCGCAACGTCAGAACTCCCTGCAAATCAGGCCGCATGTGGACGTGCCGGGTCGGGCTTGTCAACCGGGCCGCCATGATCTCGCCATTTCGTTCTGCAACCATTCGAGATCAGGAAACGTTATACTGGCGGCCATGATGGTCCTGCGCGCAACGCTTGTTCTTTTTGTCATTCTGGCCAGCTTCGGCGCGGCCCGTGCCGACATCACCGAATCCTTGCGCGCCCAGTTGGAAATTGGGCAGACGATCAGGGTGATCGACGTGGTGGATGGCGATACCGTCATACTGGAAGATGGGCGACAGGTCCGCCTTGTCGGAATCCAGGCCCCCAAGCTGCCGCTGGGGCGGCCGGGTTTCGAGAAATGGCCGCTTGCCGACGAAGCCAAGGACGCGTTGGAAAAACTGGTTCTCAATCAGCCAGTCACTCTGGCTTTCGGCGGCCAGCGGGTGGATCGTTACGATCGCCTTCTCGCCCATCTGTTCACCGGCGACGGGACCTGGGCCCAGGCGCGCATGCTCGCCGACGGGCTAGCGCGCGTCTACAGCTTCCCCGACAACCGGGCGCTGGCGGCAGACATGCTTGCCTATGAAGACAAGTCCCGGAACAACCGGACCGGCATCTGGAGCTTCCCCTATTATCTGGTCCTCGACACGAAGGCAGCAGCGACACAGATCGACCGGTTCGCGCTGGTCGAGGGGCGTGTCCTCAATGTCGCCCAGGTCCGGGGGCGCAGCTTCCTCAATTTCGGCGATGACTGGAAAACCGATTTCACGGTTTCCATCGCGCCCAAACACATGAAACGATTCCAAGCTGACGGTATTGCACCCGAAGACTATGAAGGCCATCGCGTGCGCGTACGCGGCTGGCTCCGGTCACGCAATGGCCCGATGATTGATGTCACCCACCCAGAACAGATCGAGGTTCTTTCACCATGAGCAGTCTTCCCACCCCCAGAAAACCCAGGGTCCGGCTCACCCTGGCTGCCCTGGCACTCATGCTCACGGCCTGTTCGGTCAACCCGGCAACGGGCGAACGGGACTTTACCGCCTTCATGTCCCCCGAGCAGGAACTGCAGGTCGGACAGGAAGAACACCCGAAGATCATCGCGCAATTCGGAGGCGTCTATGAGGATCCGAAGGTCACGACATATGTGAATCGTGTCGGGCAGCGTCTCGCAAGAGTTTCGGAAATGCCCAATCTGAAGTTCACCTTCACGGTGCTGGATGACGATATCGTCAATGCCTTCGCGCTACCCGGCGGCTATGTCTACATCTCACGCGGACTGCTTGGTCTCGCCAACACCGAGGCTGAACTTGCCGGGGTGCTGGGCCATGAAATCGGCCATGTGACCGCGCGTCATTCAGCCCAAAGATACAGCTCCTCGATCCTCGCACAGGGTCTTTCCGTCGGCGCGGGGATTCTGGGTTCGGTCTTTCTGGGCACCTCGGAGATCGGACAGGCCATTGGCGAGGGCTCGTCGGTCTATCTGCAATCCTTCTCGCGCGAGCATGAATTCGAGGCCGATACGCTGGGCGTTCGCTATCTGGCGCGCGCGGGCTATTCGACGGATTCCATGGCGTCATTCCTCGCCTCGCTCCAGGCCTATAGCTCGCTTGAGGCGCAGGTCAGTGGACAGCCCGACCCGGCGGCGCGCTACAACATCATGTCCACCCACCCGCGCACCCAGGACCGGGTGGTGGCTGCAACCCGGGCGGCAAATGTGCAACAGGCCCGAGACCCGGAGATCGGCAACCGCGAATACCTCGCGGCCATCGACGGCACGTGGCTGCAGGCCGACACATACACGCGGCCGCGCTTCCCGGGCGCGCGCTATGCGTGGGACGAGCCAGAGGTAGGGTGCTACGGGCAGGGGCTCGCCGAGGAGCTTTGCGGCATCCAGCTGGAGATCAAT
>JAURLR010000027.1 GCA_030831135.1 Alphaproteobacteria bacterium | reverse complement strand
TCCTCGTCCGTCTCCAGGAAGTCGTCGGCGGCGACCGGGGTGTCGTTGACGCCAACCACCAGCACCGCCACGAGCGAAGAGACCACACCGCCACGGCTGTCGGTCACCTTGATCATGAAGGTGTCGAGGAGCGGTTCCTCCCGGGCGAGCTTCTGCAACCGCTCCGAATTGGTGGGATCATACTCCACGCCGCCATTCGCGAGCAGGGTGAGTTCGGCCAGTGCCATTTGTTTCACGCCAACAACACGTCGTTGAGCCGGCTGGAACTGGACGTCCCACGACTGGTGCCGCGACCGGGCACCCGGATCGTGCTGACCTCTGCGGGGCAGTCAGACTTGTGTCACCGTGCGGCAGATGTGCTCGGCCAACTGGGGTATCGGGATGTCCGGATATGTCCCGGTACGGTGGAGGATTGGGAGGCCGCCGGCTTCACCCTCTATTCCGGGATCAACGTGCCAAGCAAGGCATTCGGGGAGGCCGTTGAACACCATTTCGGCACACCCTCGATCAAGCCGGAGGCGCTCAAGGACATGCAGGATCGTGGCGACGATCTGGTGGTTCTGGATTCCCGGACCTTTGCCGAATACCGCAACATGAATATCCCCGGCGGGATCAGTATGCCGGGTGGCGAGCTGGCCTACCGGGTCCGTGACTTCGCACCCCGGCCGGAGACGACGGTTGTCGTGAACTGCGCCGGGCGCACCCGAAGTATTCTTGGTGCGCAGTCGGTCATCAACTCGGGAATTCCCAACCGCGTACTGGCGCTCGAGAATGGCACAATGGGCTGGCACCTGGCCGGGCTCGCGCTCGAGCATGGCCGTGAAGACCGGTATCGGGACGGGGTTCCGGAATCGCTGGCGGAAGCCGAGGTGATGCGGGACCGGATCGCCCAAGCCTACGGTGTTTCATATCTTGATCGCGATACCCTTGATGCGTGGCGTGCCGATTCCGCGCAGCGCACGCTCTATCTGCTCGATGTGCGTGATCCCGAGGAATTCAACGCAGGGCATCTTCCCGGGTCGCGTTCAGCCCCCGGTGGACAGCTGGTGCAGGCAACCGATTTTCAGATCGCGGTGCCGTCGGGACGCATCGTTCTGATTGACGACACGGGCGTACGGGCGACCATGACCGCGCATTGGCTGGTGCAGATGGGGTTTCCGGACGTGCATGTCCTGCGTGGTGGCCTCGGGCCGCATGGCGATCTCGAAACCGGCTCCGTGGCCCCCGTGTCCGATGCAGACGTGCCGCGAGTTTCACCGGGAGCCCTTGCCGAACAGATTGGTCAGCCGGATGTTTTCATCCTCGATCTTGGCGAAAGCAGGGCCCATCGCAAGGCGCATATCCCCGGTGCCAAATGGGCCATTCGCACCCGGATCGCCCAAATGGGACCGGCGCTACCCGCGCAGGGCCTCATCGTGCTGACCTCGGAAGATGGCGCAGTCGCCAGTCTTGCAGTGGAAGAGGTAAGCGCATTGAGCGATGCGGAGGTGCGGGTGCTCGCCGGGGGAACCGATGCCTGGATTGCGCGCGGTCTATCCTGTGAGGCTGATCCATCGTATCCGGCGGATGATGCCTGTGTTGATGTCTATCTGCGCGCCTACGACCGGAATGTCGATGTCGAGGCGCGGATGCAGGAATATATCGATTGGGAAATTGCGCTTGTGGACCAGATATCCCGCGACCCGGACGTAAACTTCAAACTGGGGCCGATTTCAGGTCACGGCTGATTCCACAGGTCATCGGATGTATCCGGGCATCGATTTACTGAATTTTTCTGAAAATTATTTGGAACAGTTTTGTAGCGGACACGTTTAAGCCGTAATTGGGGTGAGTATACCTGATTGTTTCCGTGAACCGGTGTTCCGACGTCTGGTTGGGCAAGGTTTGCAATATTTGAGGGGCAAAACCATGAAACTGAACATGAAAGCCGCCATTGTCGCGGCAATTCCACTTCTTCTGACTGCGTGCGCGGGTATCGAACTCGGCGAGACGCGCGGGCTTTCGCAAACAGGCAACGCGTTTGATCAGGCGCTTTATGCCGGATATCTGAACCGTGCAGAGCATGAATACGGATACGGCAACTATTCCAGTTCTGATGCTTTTGCGCGTAAGGCGCAGGCTGCGGCTGCGGGTAATTCCGTTGAGCCGTTTGTGCCCAATGATGAAGGTTCACATCCGCCAGGGCTGGTGCCCGAAGGTGAATTGTTCGCCATGACATCGGGTCGTGAGAAGCTGATGCAGGCGTTTTCTGACGGTGCCACGAACCGGCTTCCCGCTGATGCAGCCACCGCACAGGTCAATTATGACTGCTGGGTCGAGGAACAGTCCTATATCGGTGACTGGGCTGAAGCTAGCCAGCCCGAGCACGCGAAGGAATGTCGCGATGCTTTTGAAGCCGCGCTGGAGCGAATCACCGTCGCGCCAGCACCGGCACCGGTTGCCGTGCTTCCGGGAAGTATCATCGTCTTCTTCGACTGGGACAGCGCCGTGCTGACAGAGACGGCACGCAACCTTATTCGCGAGGCCGCGCGGCTGTTTGAGACGGGCAACATGAACGCAATCACAACGGTTGGACATGCTGATAAGTCGGGTACGGTTGCCTACAACAATGAACTCTCCGCCGAGCGTTCAGCCAATGTGGCGTCCGAACTGTCGCGTCTGGGCGTTTCCAGTGACGATGTCGATGTGACCTGGCGTGGTGAAGCCGATCCGCTGGTGCCGACCGCCGATGGTGTGCGCGAGCCGCAGAACCGTCGCGTGGAAGTTCTGCTGCAGAAGTAAATTCGGCCGCATATTGAAGGAACCGGGGCGTGCGAAATGTGCGCCCCGGTGTCTTTCTGACATATGACCGGTAGATTGGGTCCGTGTTTCATATCCGATAACGATATGATGCCGTGCCGGGTCTGCCGGTTTTGTTTTCATGGGATGCAGGAACAATCTGACGTGATTCTGGTTTTGGGGGCAGGGGGCAAGTTCGGGATGGCGGCGCTTCGCGCGTTGCGGGCCATGGATGCCGAGGTGACCGGACTGGCGCGGACGGAAGCGGCCGCGCAAGCCATTGCTGCAACGGGTGCGGGGGTCCTGCGCGGCGATCTGCGCGACGAAGCATCTCTGGCGAGCGCGATGAAGCAGGCCAGCACCGTCTATCATATTTGCCCGAATGTGACCGAAGATGAGATCGAGATCGGGGAACGGGTTCTCCGCCTTGCCATCAGTGCGGGGATCGAACATTTCGTTCTGCACGGTGTGAGCTATCCCTATGTGCCCGATGTGGCATTTCACTGGGCGAAGGCAGAGATGGAAGCCCGGGTCGCGGCGTCGGGCCTTGCGTTTTCCATCCTGCGCCCGGTGCAGTTAATGCAGAACATCGAGTGGTCTTTGCCGCTTATCCTGGAGCGCGGCATGTTCGAATTGCCGTACGCGCCAGACCGGCGGATCAGCCTTGTCGATGTCAATGATGTGGGTGAGGCTGCCGCGCGTGTTCTGACCGATCCCGGTCTTCGTGGTGGTACGTGGGAGCTTTGCGGCACGCGATGCGCCATTGATCGGCATCAGATCGTGGCGGAACTCAGCACAGC
>JAURLR010000290.1 GCA_030831135.1 Alphaproteobacteria bacterium | reverse complement strand
GGGTCCTTGAGAATTGCTTCGAGGGCCGGCGTCTCGACCACATCGAGCCAGGCGAGGGCGGGTGCGATATCGATGAAAAACCGGTAGTGGACATCCATTTCAGAATCCGCGTCACACATCGCTTTCCACAGCGGGGTGATGATTTTTGCATCCAGTGACCCGTCGACAACGATAGCGCCTGCCGGGCGTTCGATCGATGCATCGTCATAGCTTATCCGCAGGACAGATTTGATGTGCTTTAGTTCATCGGGACCGATTCTCGACAGGTCTGTTGATCCGTGAAACACCAGAACGCTTTGATAGGTGATCCCGGTTTTTGAATCGGCAGCAATCCGACCAATCGCGCGCTCGATTTCCTCCAGCGTGACTTTCCCGAAAAAGTAAAACGCCAGAAGGCTGGAATTCTCTTCGACAAGATGGCGTACAGGCATTTGCTGTGTCCCTGTCTGAGGGGTCCTGCCGACTGTCGAGAGCAGGAAATCAAAATCGCGGGTAGTCTAAGTCGTCACTATAACAACCAAATATTGTTAATATTGTCTAACACCGCAACCCAAGGTTGCGATTTCTATTCCTGCGGGCGTGCGCGCCAGCCGACGATGCACGCCACGAGGGCGGCGAGCTGGGACAGGAAAACCACCCAGGCCAGGGGCAGATGGGTGACGTGGGGCAGGAATCCGATGATCAATGTGGTGACCGCTGCCATGCCGTACTGCATCAACCCGTTCATGGCGGCAGCCGTCCCGGCGTATTCGGGACGCACGCTGACAGCGGCTGCCATCACATTGGGGAAGGTGATGGCCAGGCCGACATTGAAGATGAAGATCGGCGATATGGCCGCGACGGGGGTGAAAACACCCATCAGGGGTAAGGCCAAGTATAGCGTGGCACCGGCCATGCCGATGGAGGTGCCCAGCACGATCATCCGGTTGACCCCCAGCTTGCCGGTCAGCCAGATCGCACTGCCATAGCCGCAGAAGGCACCCGAGGTTGCCGTCAGCATCAGATAGCCGAAGGTGTCGGGCGCAACGCCGTAGCTCTCGATCAGAACAATCGGGGCACCGGCAAACCAGGCAAAAATAGCGCCGCCAATGAAGCCGATATTCAGATTGTAGGCGACAAAGGACCGTTCGGTTATCAGCACGCGGTAACCATGGATCATGGCGCGCAGATTCGAGATGAAGTCACTGGATTCGGGCCGGTTGGTCTCGGCCATACGCAGCGCGCAGTAGATAATGAGAACGATGCCGAGCAGGGCGAGTGCGAAGAAAGAGGCCTGCCAGCCGAAATGAGTGTGCAGGTAGCCGCCGATCGCGGGAGCCGTCGCTGGTGCAAAAACCATGACCGTTGAAATGATGGCCAGCGCGCGGGCCGAATCCTTGCGATCAAACAAGTCACGCACAATCGAGCGCACCATTACGATGGAGCCTGCCGCGCCGATGCCCTGGAGAATGCGTGAGAGCAGGAGCATGGTGATGGATGCCGAGACCGCGCAGAGGAGGCTTGCGATCACGTAAATGGCCAGCCCCCACAACAATGTCGGGCGCCGCCCGAACCTATCGGAAACCCCGCCATAGAAGAACTGTGCCAGGGCATAGGCCACAAGGAAGGCAATCAGTGTGGACTGAACGGTGAAGATCGACACGCCGAAGGCCTGCCCGATATCGGGCATGGACGGCAAAAACAGGTTGTATGTGATCGCGCTGCTCGCAATGAGCACGGTCAGCAGCGGGATCTTTGGTGGTTTTCGAAGAATGGGACGGGCCTGGAGGAAGCGAGGATCGGCAAGACAAAGCGTGCGACTATTCTAGCACCGCAGACGTGCCTGTCGTGATTCAACGAGAGACTATTTTCCGGTTCTGATCTCGCGGCGTCGCATGGGCATGGCGTCGATGGTTGCAAACAGTTCATCCGCACCGATCGGCTCTGGCCGCCGCCGTTTCACGCCCCCGTCCTTGCCGACAAGAAGGACACACGCATCGTGTTCCGCTATGCCATAGCGGTGCCGGATGTCGGCGGCCTGAATTGCCGGAACGGATATGTCATTGACGATGACGTCGTTGCCCAGAACTTCAATCCAGACCATGTCGCGGCTCAGGAGCTCGTTCTTTTCCCGATCCAGCACCAGGCGTTGGGCGCGCACCAGCGCGGTGTCTGAGCGAGGCGCCAGAACGATCAGCGGGCGTTTCTCCCAACGATAGCCATCCATGAATGAGGATGTGTCTTCGCGGGATGTGGGGTTCTCCGGCATTACGAATATCGCTGACGTTTCGGTTCTACTCAGGGTTCGTAGCGTTCTGCGACAAACGTGCAAGGTTCTTGCGGGCGTTTGCATTTCCGTTTCGTGCGCTTTCTTCGTACCAGTAGATGGCGATATCCAGATCGGCTTCGACGCCTGTGCCGGTCTCATAGAGACGTCCGAGATTGTTCTGGGCGCGGCCAAGACCGTGTTCAGCGGCCGCCAGATACCAGAGGAAAGCTGTTTCAGGGTCTCGTGCGACACCATTGCCGGTTTCATAGCCGTGGCCGAGGAACAGTTGTGCGCCGGGATGCCCGCGCTTTGCGGCGCGCTCATACCAGTCCATTGCCACAATATCGTCTTCGGGGACCCCGTGGCCGAAAGTGTGCATCAGGCCGAGCCCGAATTGCGCCTGTGGGTCGCCGAACTGCGCCAGTGCATCCCATTCACGCAAAGCCGTTTCATAGTCTGCGCGATTGTAGGCCGACAGCCCGCGTTCATAGCTCTGCGCCAGCGCAGAATGGCCTCCGGCCAGCAGAAAGAACACTGCGATGCTGAGTTGTCTGAATTGTTTCGGCAGGATCTTGCGCATTCTTGAGCCCCGATTTTGCGACATGTCCCTTTCTACGGACATGATCGCGACCGGATCAGACATTGATCGTGTGTCCCGGGAACGACTTTGCTTGTGCCGAAACGACAAAGCAGAGGCGACAATGTGCCGGGTTGCCCTGCCGTGACCGGCGCGGCATATTCGCGAGATCGCGGAATACCGCGTATTGACCGGCCACATTCGGGGGCACAGGCCGGGTCCCGTTGAGTTCGACTGAACCGAGGTTCCTCACGTCATGAAGATCGCGATTGCCAAAGAGCGACGCCCGCATGAGCGGCGCGTTGCCGCGACACCGGATACGATCAAGCGCTATCTGCAATGGGGCTTCGATGTGGCCGTGGAGAGCGGGGCGGGTGAAGCTGCGTCGATTTCCGATGCGGCTTACCGTGAAGCCGGTGCGACCGTAGGCGCCACGCGCGCCGAAGTGTTTGCCGGCGCCGATATTGTTCTCAAGGTACAGCGCCCGCTGATGCAGGGCGCATCTGGGGACGACCTGTCGGACATCCCTGACGGGGCCTATCTGATCGGGCTGCACAATCCCTATGGTGACCGGGCGGGTGTGGATGCCTATGCCGCGCACAACATCGTGGCGTTTTCCATGGAAATGGTGCCGCGGATCAGCCGTGCGCAATCCATGGATGTACTCAGCTCTCAATCGAATTTGACCGGCTACAAGGCCGTCATCGACGCGGCCGCAAATTACGGCAAGGCGATGCCGATGCTGATGACCGCTGCCGGGCGCATCAATCCGGCCAAGGTCTTCGTGATGGGGGCCGGTGTGGCCGGGTTGCAGGCCATCGCGACGGCGCGCCGTCTGGGTGCCATCGTGTCCGCGACCGATGTGCGGGCCGCCTCGAAACAGGAAGTCGAGAGCCTTGGCGCGTCCTTCATCATGGTGGAAGCCGATGAAGGCGATACCGGCCAGACGGCGGGTGGTTATGCCAAGGAAATGTCCGACGACTACAAACGCCGTCAGGCCGAACTCATCGCAGATCACATCAAGGGGCAGGATATCGTCATCACGACGGCGCTGATTCCGGGCCGTCCGGCACCAACGCTGGTGAATGACGATATGATTGCTTCCATGAAAACCGGTTCGGTGATTGTGGATATTGCCGCCGAGCAGGGTGGCAATGTCACCCAGACCAAGCCGGGCGAGATCACTGTTACGGCCAATGGCGTCAAGATCATGGGTGAGTTCAACCTGCCCTCGCGCCTCGCGACAGATGCTTCGGCGCTCTATTCGCGCAACCTGATGAATTTCGTCGAGTTGCTGGTGGATACGGAAGCCAAGAAGCTCGACATCGACTGGGATGACGAGATCATCAAGGGCACATGCCTGACCCGTGACGGCAAGGTGGTGCATCCGGCCTTGTTGCCCGAAGAGGAAAAGGCGCCGGAACCGGTCGCCGCCGAAGCTGCCGCACAGGACAGCGGCGCTTCGGAAACAGAAACACCCGGGAAGGGAGCCTGACCCATGGATCCTTCGACACTCGCTGACAATGCAGCGCGGCTGGCCAATGAGGCTGCGAAAGTGGCCGAACACGCAGCCGGGCTCGCCCAGGAGGCAACCCAGCTTGCGCTGGTCCAGACATCGGGAGCCGGCGACCCGTTCGTGTTCCTGTTCACGGTCTTCGTGCTGGCCTGCTTCATCGGCTATTACGTGGTCTGGAGCGTGACACCGGCCCTGCACTCGCCGCTGATGGCGGTGACCAACGCGATTTCATCGGTGATCATCGTCGGTGCGCTGATTGCGGCTGGCCCGGGCGACTGGAACCTTTCGAAGATTTTCGGATTTATCGCAGTCATTCTGGCGTCGGTGAATATTTTTGGCGGATTCATCGTGACGCAACGGATGCTCGCGATGTACCGCGCAAAGAAATAACAGGGCGCTCGATATGTCTGCTTCATTGACTGCATTTGCGTACCTGATCGCCAGCGTGTGTTTCATCATGGCGCTGCGCGGACTGAGTTCGCCCCGGACCGCCCGGATGGGCAACATCTACGGCATTTCGGGCATGGTGATTGCCATCCTGACGACGATTGCCCTGCCAAGCGTCACCTCCTTCGGTGCGATTGTGGTCGGCATCGCCATCGGTGGCGCCATTGGTGCCGTGATCGCCCTGAAGATTGCGATGACCGCGCTGCCGCAGCTCGTGGCGGCCTTCCATTCGCTGGTTGGCCTGGCTGCTGTGCTCGTGGCGGGTGCTGCGTTTTTTGCGCCTGAGGCCTATGGCATCGGCACGGTGGGCAACATCCACACCGGCAGCCTGATCGAAATGTCGATCGGGACTGCCATCGGCGCCATCACCTTTACTGGTTCGATCATCGCCTTCGGCAAATTGCAGGGTCTGGTGACGGGCAAGCCGCTGATCTTCAAGGGGCAGCACATGGTCAACCTCGGACTGGGCATCGCCCTGGTTCTGGTGGTGATCTGGCTGGCCGCAACGGAAGCGCCGGCCGCCTTCTGGCTGGTTGTCATTCTGTCCCTGATCATCGGTGTGACCCTGATCCTGCCGATCGGTGGTGCGGATATGCCGGTGGTCGTTTCGATGCTCAACTCCTATTCGGGCTGGGCGGCAGCGGGCATCGGCTTCACGCTCGCCAACCCGGCGCTGATCGTTGTCGGTGCCCTGGTGGGCTCCTCGGGCGCGATCCTGAGCTACATCATGTGCCGGGCGATGAACCGTTCGTTCATCAGCGTGATCCTGGGCGGCTTCGGCGGTGAAACCGCAGCACCGGGCCTGGAAGATCTTGGCGACCGTACGGTGCGTCAGGGCTCGGCCGAAGATGCGGCCTTCATCATGGAGCAGGCCAATTCCGTCATCATCATTCCGGGTTACGGCATGGCGGTGGCGCAGGCCCAGCATGCGCTGGCCGAAATGGTCAGCGTGCTCGAAGAGAAGGGCGTCAAGGTTCGGTATGCGATCCATCCGGTCGCCGGACGTATGCCCGGGCACATGAACGTGCTGCTGGCCGAAGCCAATGTGCCCTATGACGATGTGCTTGAGCTCGACGAGATCAATTCGGACTTCTCCTCGACCGACGTCGCCTTTGTGATCGGTGCTAACGACATCACCAACCCTGCGGCGAAAACGGATAAGTCCAGCCCGATTTACGGGATGCCGGTCTTCAACCTCGATGAATCGGGCACGGTGCTGTTCATCAAGCGCTCGCTGGCGTCGGGTTACGCCGGGATCGACAATCCGTTGTTCTACAAGGACAACACGATGATGCTGTTCGATGATGCGAAGAAGATGTGCGAGAACATCGTCAAATCACTCAAAGGCAGCGGCCACTAGGCCTGTTCGTTTGCTCCCGGCGTCATGCCCGCGCAGGCGGGCATCCATTGACGCCGATGCCTCACGGGGCGACTACCTGAGGCAATGGGTTCCCGCCTTCGCGGGAACGACGCGAGTTTCGTGTGACGGGCGTAGGGCTGTCCAGTTCAAACAAACGGCCCCGGATTTTTCCGGGGCCGTTTTTTGTTGATGTGTTCTTCTTGAAGGGAAGAGGGGCTAGAAGCCCTCGCGTTCCTTGCGCTTGCGGGCAAGCTTGCGCTGACGGCGAACGGCCTCGGCCTTTTCGCGCGCACGCTTCTCCGACGGCTTCTCGTATGAGCGCCGCAGTTTCATCTCACGAAACACGCCTTCGCGTTGCATCTTCTTCTTCAGCGCTTTCAGCGCCTGATCGACATTGTTGTCGCGTACAACAACCTGGACGATGGGAATCACCCCCTTCCGAATGAATTTGCTCCGAACACCGGGAAAAACGACCGGTTTCGGGCAGCCCCTTGCGAGGAGGCGTCTACATACACGCCTTGCGCACGAATGCCAAGCAATCAGCGCGATTGCGCCGCTGTTGCCTCAATTTGATGGTGATGGTCGGAAAAAGACCACAATCTCGGTCTTCAAGAGGCTGTCGCCTGCACTTGTGTTGAGGTTGCATGGTCGTCCGCAGTAGCATTGAAGCATTGGACCACAAGGGAGAATGCGGGTGAAGAATCTGGTCCGAATGGGCTGCTTGTTGTTTGTGGGGGTGCCTCTCGTGCTGCCGCTGCCGGTCTGGGCGCAATCGGCTCCCAGCGAATGCGGGCGTTCGCCCATCGATTTTGCCGATGAGGCGGGACTGACGCTGGCGGAAAAAATCCGGCGCATGGATCGTGCGCTGACACGTTCCCTCAACCGATACGATGAATGTGAGGAGGCCAAGGACGACAAGCGCGAGACGGACATCAAAGACCCGGCCGAACAAGCTGCCGAATCGGAATCTGGCAACGACACCGACTCAGAAAATCCGGCCGGAGGCCGTGAGGCCGCAGATGCAGAAAGTGGTGAGTCTGCCTCGGCGTCACCGGGGGATATTTCCGGCGATGCGGCCGATCCGGCATCAGGGCCGGCACCTGCTGTCTCGTCCTTGCCGAGCCTCGCTCTGCCACCACCGGGAACGGAAGGGAGCACCAATGGGCAAGCGGGATCGTCACAAGGTGGCGTCGAAGGCGAAGGTGATGGTGTTTCAGCCGCTGCGGGACCGTCTTCTACAGCGGCGGGGGATATTGCGGGGGATGAACCTGAACAGCAGGCACGAACATCAGGTGCAGGCCGCCAACAAGACCCCGAGCGATCCCGCCAAGCGGGCGGGCCGGGAGATGGCACAGTCGCCGGGACCGGGACGCCCGTTCTGAACAACGGGAAATTGCCCGAGGACATTCCGCCTTCCGAGAATGATAGTGTGTTGGAAGGACAGATACGACAAGCTGCAATTGATGAGCCCGACCCGGAGTTGAAAAAGAAACTCTGGAACGAATATCGCAGATACAAAGGCCTGCCGCAGGTGAAGTAGCGGCTGGGAACGGAGAGATTTATGCGTTTGCCGATGAAGAAGATGGGGGTTTACGCGATTTGCTTCTGCTTTGTGCTGACTGGCTGCGTCACCAACCAGGGTGGGGCTGGCACCGGTAGCGCTGGTGGCCCAAGCGTCGGTCCCCAGCTGTCATCGATTTTTGACAAGACCGGTGAAGCTGTTGTTGACCCCGCCAAGCCGAAGCTGGACATCATCGTGCCGGTGTTCGACCCGGGTCTTTCCAAAACGGCTGAAGAGTACAAGGAAGAAGGCGTCTGGCCGGAATTGCGTCGCGCAGAAGCCAATCGCTTTGCGGTCAAGCTGAAGGAGGCTCTCGAAGATACTGGAGCGTTCGGGGCTGTACGCGTCGTACCCGATCAGACGGCGACCGGTGACCTCTACGTTCTGGGCAAAATTCTCGAATCCAATGGCGAGGATGTGGAGATACAGGTCACAGTCACGGACATCACCGGGGACAACTGGTTTACCCGCACCTTCGACCACACCGTGGATCCCGGGTTCCACAAAAATTCGCGCAACAAGGGCATGGATCCCTACGACCCCGTTTTTGCGGCGGCGGCCAACCGTATTGCACTGGAACTGGAGGAATACAAGATTGCTGACCTGGAAACGCTCCAGCATGTGACCGAGTTGCGATTCGGGTCGAACTTCACTGAAGAAGCATTTGAAGAGCACCTCGATGCGACAGGTCGCACGGTTGAACTCGTCAGTTTCCCAAGCGAAGCCGACCCGATGCTGCTGCGGACGCGTGCGGTGCGGGTGCGCGATCAGCTGTTCGTCGATGGCTTGCAGGATCACTATCGGTCATTCAGTTCCAATATGCAGGACAGCTATCTGGTGTGGCAGGAACAAAGCCTGCTTGAAATCGAAGCCCGCAGTGCGGCGAACGAAAAGGCGGCCGGGCAGGCCGCGTTGGGTGTGCTTGCCGTCGGGCTGAGTGTTCTGGCCATCATGGCGGGCAGCCGATCAGGCTCGACAGCTGGCAGTACAGCGGCGGCGACAGGTGCCATTGTCGGCGGCGTGATCGGCGCGAAGCTGCTGACCGATAGTTTCCAGACCAGTGAAGAAGCCAAGGTGCATCGCGATGCGCTCGAAGAGCTTGGCCAGTCAATCGATATTGATCTGGCCCCCCAGGTGATCGCCTTCCAAAAGGAAACCGTTGAGTTGACCGGTACGGCCAAAGAGCAATTCGCCCAGTGGCGCGAGTTCCTGCAAAAAATATTCGAGCAGGAAAAGACCCCTCAGGTACAGCTCTAGGTCCACACGTCCGATGCTGCTTGAAAAACTAGAAGAGGAAAGCCGCGCCACCCGCCGGCGTCGGCTGTTGATCGCGGGCGGGTTCATGGGCGCAGCGGTGTTGCTGGGTCTGTTTCTGGTCGCCGTTGTCGTGATCTGGCCCGACATTGACGAAACACCCGCGACGGCCGAATCCACACGTCAGGACGGAAGTCCTGTGCGGGTGAGTGATCAGCACACGGAGGATGGTGTTTCGAGCGGACCGGCTCGCGAGCTGGTTGATGACGACGCAAAGCGTAATCAATTCAAAGAGTTGTTCGCAACGTTCCAGGCGGAAATAGAACCGGACATTGTATCTAAAGCCTTTGC
>JAURLR010000289.1 GCA_030831135.1 Alphaproteobacteria bacterium | reverse complement strand
CTTCAAGCGATACCCCGGCACATAGGACTGGACCTGCGCCACCATGTCCTCGACGGATCTGGTGATGGCATCGGTGTCGGCCTCTTCCGACAGGACGTAGACCGTGTCGCGCATGATGAGCGGGGGTTCGGCGGGATTGAGGACGATAATGGCCTTGCCCTTGGTGGCGCCCCCCACAACTTCGATCCCCCGGGACGTGGTCACCGTGAATTCGTCGATATTGGCGCGGGTGCCAGGCCCGGCAGATTTCGAGGAGATCGAGGCAACGATCTCGGCATAGTGGACCTTTGCCACCCGACTGACCGCGGCCACCATCGGGATGGTTGCCTGACCGCCGCAGGTCACCATGTTGACGTTCGGCGCATCAAGATGCTCGTCGATATTCACCACCGGCACGCAATAGGGACCGATCGCCGCCGGGGTCAGGTCGATCACCTGCTTGCCATGTCGCTGCAGAATTTCGTTGTTGTGCTTGTGGGCACCTGCGGACGTCGCATCGAAGGCAATCGCGATCTCCCCGAAATTCGGCATTGCCACAAGCCCGTCGATACCCTCTGCCGTGATCGGGATGCCCTGGTTGGCGGCGCGCGCCAGCCCGTCGGACTCCGGGTCGATGCCGACCATCGCGCCGACCTCCAGGGTCGTGGACAGGCGCATGATCTTGTACATCAGGTCGGTGCCGATATTGCCCGAACCGATGATGGCGACAGGAACCTTGCTCATGATTTCTCTCCGAATACGGCGCGCACGGATCCCAGTCCGTTGATGCGCACCTCATAGACTTCACCGGGCTGGGCCGCGACCATCGGGCCGAGCGCCCCGGACATGACAATATCGCCGGCGATCAACGGGCGCCCGCGCGTCACCATTTCACGGGCGAGCCAGACCACGGCGTTGAGCGGATTGCCCAAGCAGGCCGCACCGGCGCCCACCGAAACAGGTTCACCGCGATGCTCGATGACCATGCCGCAAAGCCGGCTGTCGAAGTCTTCGAGCATGTGGGGCGTGTTGCCGAGGATGAATGCGCCCGCCGAGGCGTTGTCGGCGACCGTATCGAGGATCGAGATGTTCCAGTCCTTCACGCGGCTGTCGACAATCTCGATGGAGGCGGCCGCATAGGCGATGGCGTTGGTGACATCGGCAATGGTCGGGCGCTCCATGTCGAGGTCGTCGCCCAGAACAAAGGATATCTCGCCCTCGATTTTCGGGGCGATCAGCGCGTCGAAGGGAATTTCTTCTCCGTCCGAATAGGCCATATCGGCGAACAGCATGCCGAAATCGGGCTGGTCGACCCCGAGCTGTGTCTGCACGACTTTGGATGTCAGGCCGATCTTGCGTCCGACGAGACGGCGTCCGCTGTCGAGCCAGAACTTCGTATTGGTTTCCTGCACTGCATAGGCGGAATCAACATCGCCTTCGATGAGGTTGGTGCGGATGGGTGCACAGGCGTTTCCTGTTTCCCCGGCTGTCCGCAGCGCGACGGCGAGGGTTTCGATGGTTTTTCTGGTCGGCTTGCTGGCCACGGCCGTGCGCTCCCTCAAGGTCTCAGATGGCTATTGGTTTAAGCGGCCCCTGCAGGCCTGTCCACGCGAAGTCGGTGACGAGTTTCATATGTTGAAACACGGAAACTGGGGATATTACGCTTCCTGGAGGTTCTGCCAGATCTGATTGAATGACTGGTGGGTGTCCGCAAAGACCTCCACGAGCGTCGGATCAAAATGGCCGGCTGAATCAATACGTGCATCACCGTGCAGGATGATGTGTCGGGCCTGCTCGTGTTCGAGGGCAGGCTTGTAGGGGCGCTCCGAACGCAACGCATCATAGATATCGGCGATCTGGACGATCCGCGCCGATAGAGGAATTTCGTCGGCGCGTTTGCCTGACGGATAGCCGCTGCCGTCCCATTTTTCGTGATGATTCAGCGCGATGTCTGCGGCCATGGCCAGACGCGGGGACTGACTGAGGATGCGGTGACCGTAAATCGTGTGGTTGTCCATTTCGCGGCGCTCGTCGGGATTGAGCGCGCTTGTCTTGCGCAGGACCGAGGGTGCAACGCCCATCTTGCCGACATCGTGAAGCTGCGCCGAGAAGCGCAGCTGGTGGCAATATTTTGCATCCTGCCCGAGGGTCTTGCCAAGAAAATGGCTGTATTCATTGACCCGGAAAACATGATTGCCGGTGCCTTCGTCATAGATTTCGGCCGCCCGCGCGAGCATGGAAATCGCCAGTCGAAAGGCATCATCCCCGCGCACGCCCTCGATCTCCTCGATGAAGGCCAGTTTCTCAACCTGCTGGCGCAGGCGGTCGTTACGGGCACCCGGATCAAGCCGGATCTGATTGATCTGTTCGAGCAGATCCGCCCGTTCCACCGCGGCTCCGGCCAGGCGGCAAAACCGCACAAACAGCTCCAGTGGAGCCTGCGAAAACGAACGCCCGGATCCGAGTTCGGTGGCCAGCACCAGTACGCCGACAATAACCTTTGCATGATTTGTCAGCGGAAACCCGGCGATGGCTCCCGCGACAAAGCCCGATGGGAGGTCGACCGCTGTGTTGATGGTCGCCAGCGCATCTGGTGTCGTGGCGTCGTCGAACTTCAGGGTTGAACCGGTCTGCGCTGCAATCGTTGCGATGGAAGGACGATCGCTGGGAATGCTGGCCCCGGTCTGGCCCGCCGTCGGAAAGCTCCCGGCGTGCACAAGGTATTCCCCATCCGGGTCATGACGCAGCAGATAGAGAACGCCGGCATCTGCTTCCAGCAGCGCGCAGGCCTGACGCAGAGCCTTGTCCGCCAATCCACTGGCGGACTGGCCGGGATGGTGGTCGAGCATTTCGGCAAAGGACAGCCGGCTGTTCATGACATCGTGTTCTTGTTGCGAGGCGGGCGGGTACCCGGAGAACCGGGTCTAGCAGATGTTCCTGAATATCCGGTGAAGCACCTCAGGTGTTTTCCATCCCGGCGCGCAGGGTGAGGTCGTTGAACTGGATTTCACAATGCTTGCCAGCCAGATCCGCGGGGGCTTCGCGCGCCAGCCAAGCCAGCATTTTTGCCGGACGTTCGGGTTTCTGGCCCTGGTTCGGTGTCAGCGCCTGGGCTCGAAAGGCCGGACTGGCATAAATTTCAGCCACCATGTCTGTCTGGGTAAAACCGGGTGAGAGCGCAAAGATATTCACGCCGGAATCCGCAAGGTCGTAGTGGAGGCACTGGGTCATTGACAGCAGGGCGGCCTTTGAAGCGCAATAGGCGGCATAGAAACGGTCGGGCATGAAGGCCCGGGCGCTGGTGATGTTGATGATCGTCCCGCTGTCATGTTCGAGCATGGAGGGCAGCGCCGCAGCAATCAGGTTGTACGGCCCCATCACATTGCCCATCAGGACACCCTGGAACTTGGCGGGGGTCACATCGGAGACCGGCCCCATGACATTCATGCCGGCATTGTTGATCAGCACATCGATCCGGCCGTGTTCGGCCAGAACGCTATCCACGAACGCTTGCACGGCGGCGAAATCAGAAACATCGAAACCGTGGCACTCCGCCGTCGCGCCCAGCGCTTCCACGGCAGCTTTGGTCTCGGCGCAGGATTCGGCATTTCGGGCGCACAAAACCAGATGCGGCCCGTCGGGCGCCATTTCCCGCGCGGCGGCTGCACCGATGCCGCGGCTTGCACCGGTCAGCACCACGATCTTGTCTTTGAGGCCGGACATGCTTTTCTCCATCGCGTCGATTGTTGCCGCGATATTGCCGTGCGGCGGGCAAAAAGAAAACGCCCGGGACGAGCCCGGGCGTTTGAAACTTGATCTGGTGGCTCGCCTATTCGCGATTGCCGAAAAGGTGCAGCAGCATCATGAACAGGTTGATGAAGTTCAGGTAGAGGCTGAGCGCGCCCATGATGGCCTTCTTGCCCGCGACTTCCGAACCATCAAGTTCGTTGTACATCTCCTTGATGCGCTGGGTGTCGTAAGCCGTCAGGCCAACGAAGACCAGAACGCCGATCACCGAGATCGCAAACTGCATCATCGTCGAGCCGATGAAGATGTTCACGACGCTGGCAATGATGATGCCGATCAGGCCCATGAACAGGAAGGAGCCAAGACCCGACAGGTCGCGCTTGGTCGTGTACCCGTAAAGGCTCATCGCCGCGAAGGTGGCGGAGGTGATGAAGAACACCCGCGCAATGCTGGCACCCGTGAAGGTCAGGAAGATGTGGCTCAGCGAAAGCCCCATCACGCCCGCAAACAGCCAGAAGACGAGCTGTGCCGTGGAGGCCTTCATGCGTTGAATACCGAAACTCAGCACCATCACGAAGGCAAGCGGTGACAGCATTGCAATCCAGGCGAGCATGGTCGGCTGGACCTGCCCGACCGCGTTCTGCGCGTAGAAAAGCTGCAAGAGTGCCGGCGTGCTCGACACCATATAGGCGACAATGCCCGTCAGCGCGAGACCGGTTGTCATGTAGTTGTAGACGCGCAGCATGTAGGACCGGAGGCCCTCATCGATCTGTGCGTCGGCTGCGGCGTGGCCTTGTACGACTGTGCCGCGGTTGAATTCGTTCGCCATGGTGTTTCGTCCCTCTCGGGGCTCCCCTGCTAAAACGTCAAATCGGTGTTCCGAATATGGGATGGCTCAAGGGCTGAATCAACCATACCGATGTCGGAATTTCGGTGATTTAGCCCCGTCAGGCGTCCGAAATCGGACGATTTTCCCGTTTTGCGGTGTCGATCCGGGATTTGAGCGCCAGAATGACATGTCCCAGCCCGATCAGGATTGCCAGCCCGGCCAGAAGGATGCGGGCCCAATCGGGCATCCAGGGGATCAGAACCGCCAGCAGGAGAACGCGCAGCGCCAACCGGCTCCAGATCTGCCACGGGGGCATTTCGCCCCTTTCGCCACGGGGCGTGATCGCAGAATCGGCAAAGCCGAGAATGCCGGCGGCGATGACCCAGGGCCCGAGAAGACCGAGTTGCATGGGCAAAAGCGCCAGAACAAGCGCGAAAAACGATCCGGTCATGACACTCAGGCGTTCGCTGAAGCTGCTCACCGATCCGGTGATCCGGGCCAGCCAGTTGTCCGTGGCTTCCAGCAAGGCTGCCCCCAGCCCGAAAGCTGCAAGCGACCAGAGCAGGGCTTCGGTGGGCGGGATGCCAGCGGGCAGCACCGCGAGCCCGCCCAGCATGCAGGCGACGGCCACGCGCACGATGGTAAAGCGCGTTCCCGTGGTCAGTTTCGCACGGGCACCGAGCGTCGACCCAACCCGTCCTTGCCCATGCGGGCGGGGCACAATGGCGGACAGGACGAACAGCACCACCAGAATCGCCATGCTCGCGGACGGGGGCGCGGTCCCGAGGCCAAAGGCAACGGCGTAAATGAATGAAACCGCAGCCGTGACCAGAGCGGTCAGCGGGATATGTCCCAGACCCATGGTGTGGACTTTGGGGGCATGCAGGG
>JAURLR010000288.1 GCA_030831135.1 Alphaproteobacteria bacterium | reverse complement strand
GACCGCGCTGCCGGTCATCGAGACCCAGGCCAACGACGTGTCGGCCTATATTCCGACCAACGTGTTTTCGATCACCGACGGCCAGATCTTCCTCGAAACCGAGCTCTTCTACAAAGGCGTCCGCCCGGCCATTAACGTTGGCCTGTCGGTCAGCCGCGTTGGCTCGGCTGCCCAGACCAAGGCCATGAAGAAGGTTGCCGGCTCGATCAAGCTGGAGCTTGCACAGTATCGCGAGATGGAAGCCTTCTCGCAGTTCGCTTCCGACCTTGATGCTTCGACTCAGCAATTGCTGGCCCGTGGTGCCCGCCTGACCGAGCTTCTGAAACAGCCGCAATACTCTCCGCTTCCCATGGAAGAGCAGGTTGTTTCGATCTTTGCCGGTGTGCGTGGCTTCCTCGATGCCATTGCGGTGCGGGACGTCAATCGCTTCGAAGCGCAGTTGCTCAGTCATATACGCGAGAGCCACGCAGACATCCTGCTGACCATTCGTGAAACGGGCAATCTCGATGACGACACCGAGAACAAGCTCCGGGACGTGATTTCGTCCTACGCGAAGACCTTCGCCTAGTTCCGCACGGACAACACGGATAGCGACTGACAGATGGCGAGCCTCAAGGACCTACGTGTCCGCATCAGTTCGGTAAAGTCGACCCAGCGGATCACCTCGGCCATGAAAATGGTCGCGGCGGCGAAACTGCGTCGCGCCCAAGAGAACGCTGAAGCCACCCGCCCCTATGCCGAGCGCATGGAGCGGATGCTGGGTTCTCTGGCACAAAGCGCGGCAACGGCCGGCACCGCCCCGCCGCTTCTGGCTGGCAACGGCAAGGATGATGTCCACCTGATTATCCTGGTGACATCTGATCGCGGGCTGTGCGGTGGTTTCAACAGCTCGGTCAGCCGCTGGACACGCAGGTACATCCTGAAGCTTCGCGCCGAAGGCAAGCAGGTCAAGCTGCTGATCATCGGACGCAAGGGCCGCGCCATCATGCGGCGTGAGTTCAGAGATATCATCATTGATACGATCGAAGACACGACCAAGCCGGTGCCGCTGTTCGAGACCGCTGCCGAAATTGCGCAGCGCGCCCGGGACATGTTCGAAGCCGGCGAGTGCGATGTCTGCACCATCGTCTACAACAAGTTCGTTTCGGCGCTGACACAGGACGTTACGCCACAACAGCTCATTCCCTTCGCGCTTCCCGAACAGGATGACACGGATGGGAAAACGTCTGACGAACAGGATTCGGTACTGGAATCCGGTGCCGTCTATGAATATGAGCCTGAAGAGCAAGAAATCCTGGCAGACCTTCTGCCACGCAACCTGTCGGTCCAGGTGTTCCGCACCATGATCGAATCCTTTGCATCCGAACAGGGTGCACGCATGACCGCGATGGACAACGCCACGCGCAATGCCGGTGACATGATCGATCGACTTTCGACCGACTACAACCGGATGCGTCAGGCAGCCATCACAACCGAACTCATCGAGATCATCTCCGGCGCGGAAGCGCTTTAGACCACTCGACTCCCAACGAGCGAGGAGCACACCATGTCAAAGAACCTTGTCGGCAAGATCACCCAGGTACTCGGCGCCGTCATCGACGTAAAGTTCGATGGCGATCTGCCTGCCATCCTGAACGCGCTGGAGACAGACAACCACGGCAACCGCCTGGTTCTCGAAGTCGCCCAGCATCTCGGCGAAAACACCGTCCGCACCATCGCCATGGACACGACCGAAGGTCTGGTTCGTGGTCAGGAAGTCGTGGATACGGGTGCTGCGATCAGCGTGCCCGTGGGACCGGAAGTTCTCGGACGCATCATCAACGTGATCGGCGAGCCGATCGATGAGCGCGGCCCGATCAACACTGCCCAGAAGTTCGAAATTCATCGCCAGGCCCCGGCTTTCGTCGATCAAGCAACGGATACCGAGCAGCTTGTGACGGGCATCAAGGTCGTTGACCTTCTCACCCCATACGCCAAAGGCGGCAAGATCGGCCTGTTCGGCGGTGCCGGTGTGGGCAAGACCGTGCTGATCATGGAACTGATCAACAACATCGCGAAGGGCCACGGTGGTTACTCCGTCTTCGCCGGTGTTGGCGAGCGGACCCGTGAAGGCAATGACCTCTATCACGAGATGATGGAATCCGGGGTTATCCAGCCCGATGGCGAATCCAAGGCCGCGCTTGTGTATGGCCAGATGAACGAGCCTCCCGGAGCGCGTGCCCGTGTCGCCCTGACCGGACTGACCATGGCGGAATATTTCCGTGATGAAGAAGGCCAGGACGTGCTGTTCTTCGTCGACAACATCTTCCGCTTTACCCAGGCCGGCTCGGAAGTGTCCGCGCTGCTCGGTCGTATCCCCTCTGCTGTGGGCTATCAGCCGACACTGGGCACCGACCTTGGCACCCTGCAGGAACGCATCACATCGACCAACAAGGGCTCGATCACCTCGGTTCAGGCGATTTACGTGCCTGCCGATGACTTGACCGACCCGGCACCGGCGACGGCCTTCTCCCATCTGGATGCCACGACCGTGTTGTCGCGCCAGATTGCCGAGCTGGGCATTTACCCGGCTGTGGATCCGCTCGATTCAACCAGTCGCATCATGGACGCGCGGATCATCGGTGATGATCATTATGCTGTTGCCCGTCGAGTTCAGGAAACCCTCCAGAGCTACAAGAGCCTGCAGGAAATCATCGCCATTCTGGGCATGGATGAACTTTCGGAAGAAGACAAGCTGACGGTCACACGTGCCCGTAAGCTGCAGCGCTTCCTGTCCCAGCCCTTCCACGTCGCGGAAGTCTTCACCGGCTCTCCGGGCAAGTTCGTGGCCCTTGAGGACACGATCAAGGGCTTCCAGCAGATCGTCAATGGCGACCATGATGATCTGCCCGAAGCGGCCTTCTACATGGTTGGCACCATCGAGGAAGCTGTCGAAAAGGCACATGCCATGGCCGCTGAAGCGGCCTAAGGGAGAATTCGCGTGGCAGATAACGCGGTTCAGTTCGAACTGGTCTCACCGGAGAAGCTGCTTCTCTCGGAAGAGGTCGAAATGGTTGTGATCCCGGGGGCCGAAGGTGATTTCGGTGTTCTCCCGGGCCACACACCGGTGATTTCGACCGTGCGTCCCGGTGTCATCCATATTTTCGAGGGCGGTTCGGTCAAGACCCGCATTTTCGTGGCCGGCGGCTTTGCCGAGGTGACCGCCGAACGCTGCACCGTTCTGGCCGAGGAAGCGGTTTCCCTGGACGATATCGATCGTGATCAGGTGGAACAGGACCTCAAGGACGCGATGGAAGACATCACCGAAGCCCGAGACAACGTCACAGAACGCGCTCTGGCCACCCAGCGCGCGGATTCGGCCCGCGCAAAGCTGGCATCGCTGGATTTCCAGACTTACCAGTAATATCAGCGTTCTAGGCTATTTTCGGTCTATCCACACCGGGTTTTGACCTTCGGCATTTGCTCACT
>JAURLR010000287.1 GCA_030831135.1 Alphaproteobacteria bacterium | reverse complement strand
CCGTTAGTGTTTCTGGGTAAATAATAACCAGAAATCTGAGGGGATGGTTCGTCACATGTTTAAAAACACCAGAATTGTGCGCTTTTTCGGCGCATTCCTTGGCCTTGTCGGCCTTGCATTCATGGCGCCGGCGCCAGCATCGGCTGCCGATTTTCCGAACAAACCGGTCCAGCTTCAGGTGCCGTTTGCACCGGGCGGCGGCGCTGACCGTACGTTCCGGCTGTTCGCGCCCTATCTCGCAGAAGAGCTGGGTGTTCCCGTAAAGGTGACAAACGTCGCCGGCGGTGGCGGTTGGGTGTCCTGGAGCCAGGTCGTCAACGACTGGAACCCGCGGCGCGACGACCACAAGCTGGCCGTCGTCAACATTCCGCATATCTTCTCGTTCCTGAACCCGGACATGAAGCGCACGGAGAAGCTGGAATCCTTCAACTTCCTGGCATGGCATTCCTATGATCCCGGCCTGTGGCTGGTGCGTGCCGACGATGACCGGTTCAAGGATCTCAACGATGTCCTGGAATATGCCCAGAAGGAGCCCATCATCGTGGCACCGGGCAGCTTCGGCAGCGATGACCACATTGGTGTGGCCTTTGCGCAGCAGGCCGTTCCGGGCTTCCAGGCGAAGTTCGTGACCAGCCGTGGCGACAACTCGAAGATCCAGCTCGCGCTGGGCGGCCATGTCGATCTGGTCGCGGGCAATGTCGGCTTCTTCATCAACTCGATCGAAGAGGGACAGCTGCGACCGATCGCCGTGCTGCACCCGACCCGCTGGCCCCTGCTGCCGGATGTGCCGACCTTCGAGGAGATCACCGGCAAGCGCAACATCACCTATGCCGGACGGACAATCGCCACCGCGAATGGTCTGGAGGAAGAGAAGCGCCAGATCTATCTGGATGCGATCAAGCGTGCGATGGCCAATCCCGAGTACGTCGCAAAGGAAAAGGACAACAAGAACCACCTGTTGTTCGCGGAAGGTGAAGAGATGTGGAAGCTTCTGCGTGAAGGCCAGACGGTCGCCGAGCAGGCCGCCTACTGGAAGCAGGAAGGCGTTCAGTAAGACATAAACGGAAACACAGTTTCCAGGCTGCACGCCCCGCCGGCTCGTCCGGCGGGGCGTGTGACCCGCTTTCCAAACTTCACGAGTATTCTGGGGGGAGTTCTCATGACACGACTGATGGCCGAACGGATTGTATCCGTCGCCCTGATTCTAGCCGGTGGGTTCATGTACACCCAGTCGACCGGTTGGCCGCAGCGCGCTGGTGCGTTCCCACAATTTGCACAGATCGGGATTATGATCCTGGCGTTGGGCATGTTCGCCCGAACCTTCGCCGCGCGCGACAAAGAACGCCTGAAGGGAATGGTGAGGGTCGACCTCTCCTATGCATCTTGGAAACCGTTTTACATCATGCTCGTGGGCGTTCTTTACGCGATTGGCGTGTTCCAAATCGGATTCTACGTCACCTCCTTCATCTTTTATTTCATCGCGACCTACATGACTGGCCTGCGTGATCACAAAATGATCGTCATCACAGCCGTTATCCTGTTCCCGTTGCTCTATGTTTTTTTCACCATAGCCCTCGGCGCATTTCTGCCCGAAGGCCTTCTGTTCTAGCGCTGCGGAGAGATCGATCATGGAAAGCATTGAATATCTCGGCAACGTTCTGACACTGGTCAATCTGGCCGCTATGTTTGCGGGCATCGTTGTAGGACTGATCATCGGCGCCATCCCGGGCCTTGGGCCTCCCATGGCCATCGCCCTGATGATCCCGATTTCCTTCGAATGGTCCGCTGATACGGCGCTCATTCTGATGGTATCGACCTATGCGGCCGGAATTTATGGCGGCTCGTTTACGGCGATCCTTCTACGTGCCCCAGGCACATCGGCGTCCGCAGCATCAGCTATCGAAGGCTATGAAATGACCAAGCGGGGCCGGGCGACCGAAGCCATCCGCATGTCGACCTTCGCCTCCGTGATGGGGGGCCTGATCAGCGGTTTTGCCCTGATGTATCTGGCACCCCCGCTGGCGAAAATTTCGCTCCTGTTCGGGCCGTCGGAGTTCTTCGTTGTCGCCCTGCTGGGACTGACCGCCATCGCGGCTGTGTCCTTCGGTGCCGTCCTGAAGGGCCTGATTGCAGGGCTCTTCGGACTGCTCGTCAGCACCGTCGGCGTGGATGCGGCCTCGGCCTTTCCGCGATTCACCTATGGCATGACCGGGCTGCTGTCGGGCGTCGGTATTCTGCCCGCCGTCATCGGCCTGTTTGCATTCGCGCAAGCCCTCACACTCTGTGAAGGCAGCCCGAAATCGAATATCTCCGGCACCACAAAGCTGAGCTGGAACATCATGCCGCGATGGTCCGAGATCATGCATTGTCGCTGGTCGCTGGTCCGCGGTTGGGTGACCGGTCTGGTCATGGGCATCGTGCCCGCCGCCGGTGCCAGCGTTGCCCAGTGGATCGCCTATGCCTGGGAAATCCAGCGCGGCAAGCCCGGCGACAAGTTCGGTGAGGGTGAGGTCAAGGGCCTTGCCGCGACCGAAGGCTCGAACAATGGCGTGACGGGCACCTCCCTGATCCCGATGTTTGTGCTCGGCATTCCCGGTGGCATCTCGGCGGCGGTGATTCTCGGCGCCCTCATGATCCATGGTCTCCAGCCCGGGCAAAGGCTGTTCAGCGATTCCCCGGAAATCATCTTCACGGTGATCTGGGGCTTCATTCTGGCCAATTTCTTCATGGGCGGGATCGCTGCCGTGATGGCGCGGACCATGGCCTATGTCACCCTGTTCCCCCGTGGCCTGCTGGCCCCGATCATCATGATCTTCTGTGTCGTGGGAACCTTTGCGGCAAGCGGCAACCCGTGGGATGTCTGGATCATGGTGGCCTTCGGAATCATCGGCTATCTGGCGCAGAAGTACAATTTCTCGCCGGCCGGTATTCTGCTGGGTATCATCCTCGGTCCGATTGCCGAAGAAGGGCTGCGTAACGTCCTGATCGTCTCCGACGACAGCCCGTTCACCTTCATCTTCAGCCGGTGGATTTCCGTCGTCATCATCGTCATGATCGGCTTGGCCCTGTACTACTCCTTCAAACCGAAGGCATGGGACAAGGCGGTCGAAGAAGGCGAAGCCAAGTTGGCAGCCGGCGGAACGAAAGATGACTAGAACCTGATGCCGCCTGAAATGGTGCAAACCAGAACCCTGGCGCCCCCAGGAGCGTACTGATGCGTGAATACGGCATCGGCCAGTCGGTGCCGCGCGTCGAAGACCAGCGGCTGCTGACCGGCAAGGGCAACTACACAGACGACCGCAAGGTTCCCGGCGCGGCCCATATGGCCGTGCTGAGATCCCCCCATGCTGCCGCCAGAATCACAGGCATCGACACGACCGCCGCCGCAAACATGCCCGGGGTTATTGCGGTCCTGACCAGCGCGGAGCTGAACGCGGACGGCATCGGTGGATTGTCCGTGACCGTCAAGCGCAAGCAGCGGGACGGATCACCGATGGTCGAACCGCCCTATCCCCTGCTCGCCGATGGTGAGGTTCACCTGGTCGGACAGGCCGTCGCGGCGGTGATCGCCGAGAGCTATGCCGAAGCCGTCGATGCCACGGAAGCTGTTCTGGTCGATTACGCACCCACCCCCGTCATCACCGATACCGGGACTGCCCGTACAGCTCAGGCGCAGGTCTGGGAGAACGTTCCCGGAAATGAGAGTTTTGTCTTCTCACTGGGAGACAAGGCCGCAACCAATGCCGCCTTCGCCCGCGCGGCACATGTGGTCGAGCTGGACTTCACGATCAGTCGTGTGGCGACCAACACCATGGAAGTGCGGGCCGCGATCGGCTTCTACGATCCGCTGGAGGAACGCTACACCCTCTATGCCGGGGTCCAGTCCCCCCACCGGATGCGATCCGACCTGTGCAGAAATGTTTTCGGGATTCCTGAGGGCAAGATGCGGGTGATCTCGCCCGATATGGGTGGCGGGTTCGGGATGCGCGGCAGCACCTTTGCCGAGCATGGGCTGGTCCTCTGGGCCGCCAAACGTACCGGGCGCCCGGTACGGTTCACCGCAACCCGCAGCGAAGCACTGGCCAGCGACTATCACGCCCGCGACAATGTCTCGAAGACAGCGCTCGCGCTGGATGCGGACGGAAAATTCCTCGCCTTCCGGGTCTCGACCGATGCGGCGATGGGCGGGTTCCTGAGCAATGCCGGGCCCCATTCACCCACCAACAATCTCGGCGGCCTGTCGGGTGTCTACACGACCCCGCATGTCTACGCCGAAGCGCGTGGGGTGTTCACCCATACCAGCCCGACTGCCACATATCGCGGCGCGGGACGACCGGAAGCCTCATACGCCATCGAGCGCACAATCGACGTGGCCGCCCACGAACTCGGGATAGACCCGGTGGAGCTGCGCCGTCGCAACATGATCTCACCAGATGCGCTGCCTTGGGATACCGGGTTTGTCTTCACCTATGACAGCGGCGAGTTTGAGGTCTGCCTTGATCGCGCCGTTGCCGCCGCTGACCGGGACGGGTTCGAAGACCGACGCATGGCTGCGGAAACACAAGGCAAGCTGCGGGGCATGGGTATCGCGAGCGTCATCGAGATCGCGGGCGGCCCCTTGCCCATCCCCAATGAGGAAAGTGCCGCCATTCGCTTTGACACCGATGGCGGGATTTCGGTTCTGATGGGAACCCACTCCCATGGTCAGGGCCACGAAACAGCCTTCGCACAGATCGCCTCGGAAAAGCTCGGCGTGCCATTCAACTCGATCCGCGTGCAGTACGGCGACACCGACCTGGTTCATCACGGCAAGGGCACCTTCGGGTCACGGTCCATCAGTGTCGGCGGGGCGGCCCTGTTGCGGGCATCGGAAAAAATCATCGAGCGCGCGCGCAAGATCGCAGCGCATCTGCTCGAAGCGTCAGACAGCGACATCACCTTCGACGACGGCGTCTTCACGGTCAGCGGGACCGACCGGGACATCACCCTGATTGAGGTCGCAAAGGCGTCCTATCAGGCTGCCAGAATGCCGCGCGAACTCGAAATCGGCCTGTCGGAGAGCGCCATCATTCTGCCGCCCGGCCCGACCTATCCCAATGGCTGCCATGTGGCCGAAGTCGAGATCGATCCGGAGACCGGTATTGTCGAGCTGATCAACTACACAGTGGTCGACGATGTGGGCGTGGCCCTGAACCCCATGATGGTCAAGGGCCAGGTGCATGGTGGCGTGGTGCAGGGCGCCGGACAGGCGCTTCTCGAACAGGTGGTGTATGACCGGGACAGCGGCCAGCTTCTGACGGGATCCTTCATGGATTATGCGATGCCGCGCGCCGACAACTTCCCGTCCTTCAATGTGATCGAGCACAACGTGCCGTCAAAGAACAACCCCATGGGCCTCAAGGGCGCCGGCGAAGCCGGAACCGTCGGCGCGTTGCCCGCCGTGATGAACGCCGTCTGTGATGCCCTGCGCCCGCTGGGCATCCGCCATATCGACATGCCCGCCACCCCGGAACGGGTCTGGCAGGCAATCCGGAACGCAAACCCCAACAACGGTTAACCCGCCCCGCGCGGGCAAGCAATCTCAGTAAGGAGACCTACACAATGGCCAATCACGAAATTCACAATATGACATTGCTGTCCCAGGACACCCTGGTCGGCTTTGGCGGCATGGGCGAAGGCATGGCCATGCAGATCGCACCTGACGGGCGCCGGATCATGTGGCTCGCCCATGAATCTGCGCCAAAGAACTTCACCGGCGTCGATGTGAGCGACCCCCGCAAGCCGAAGGTCGTGGTGCAGACCGATCTGCCGGTCATGGAGATGCGGTCGAATTCGCTTGAGGTGACCGGTGATGTCATGGCGGTCGCCTATCAGACGCCGGGCGTCAATATGGAGAAGGTCGGTGTCGAGCTCTTCGATATCTCCAAACCGGAAAACCCCAAATCGATGTCCTTCTTTGACTGTTCGGGCCCGCACTCACGCGGCGTGCATCAGCTCTGGTTCGCGGACGGCGAATACGTTCACTTCGCGGGTGGCTCGGACGATTTCGTGCCGACCAATCCCAAGGATGACCAGTTCTATCGCTGCATCGATGTGCGTAACCCCACCAAACCCGAGGAAGTCGGCCGCTGGTGGTATCCCGGCACCCGTGAGGGCGACAATGTCGCTCCGCCGCCGCGCCATCCGGATATCGATTCGGGCTTCCGCGCCCACAACACGAATGTCTATCCGCAGCGCCCCGACCGCATGTATCTGGGCTATCTCGACGGTGGCACCTTCATCATGGACATCTCCGACAAGTCGAACCCGACCGTGGTCGGCGAATGGAACCCGCATCCGCCCTATCCGGGTTTCGCCCACACCGTACTGCCGCTGTTCAGCAAGGACATCCTGATCGTCACCGATGAGAGCATCAAGGATGACGCGATGGACTGGCCGAAGCTGGCCTGGGTCGTGGACGCCCGCAAGGAGGACAACATGGTCCCGATCGCGACCTTGCCGATGCCCCCGCTCGACGACTTCCGCACGCGTGGCGGACGGTTCGGCGCGCACAATCTGCATGAGAACCGCCCGGGTCCGTCCTTTCAGTCGGATGATCTGATCTTCGGCACCTTCTTCAATGGCGGTGTGCGTGTCTTCGATCTGAAAGACCCGCTGCAGCCCAAGGAGGTCGCGTATTTCGTGCCCCCCAAGCCGGACAATTCACCGGTGGCAACGGCGCAGATCAACGACGTCTATGTGGATGAAAACCGGATCGTTTATTGCGTCGACCGGCATGCAGGTGGGCTGTACTGCCTCGAACTCAACATCTAAGCCGTTACCCGCGTAGCCCCGAAAGGGCGCTGCGCACAAACGGGTGCCGCGGGGCGGCGACATCGCGCCAGTATGCAGCGACGTCGCCGCCCAGTGCGGACAGAAACTCTTCGGCCGGGGCCGCAAGTTCGG
>JAURLR010000286.1 GCA_030831135.1 Alphaproteobacteria bacterium | reverse complement strand
GACGGCGTAACCGTCGCCAAGGAAATTGAGCTTGAGGACAAGTTCGAGAACATGGGCGCACAGATGGTCAAGGAAGTTGCTTCCCGGACCAATGATCTCGCCGGTGACGGCACGACGACGGCGACCGTTCTGGCGCAGGCGATCGTTCGGGAGGGTGTCAAGGCTGTTGCCGCCGGCATGAACCCGATGGATCTCAAGCGCGGTATCGACCTGGCGGTTGACGCCGTGGTCAAGGACATCGTCAAGCGTTCCAAGAAGATCCGCAGCTCCGACGAGATTGCCCAGGTCGGGCGTATTTCGGCGAACGGCGACACCGAAGTGGGTGGCTATATTGCCGAAGCGATGCAGAAGGTCGGCAATGAGGGCGTCATCACGGTCGAGGAGGCCAAGAGCCTGACCACTGAGCTGGAAGTCGTCGAAGGCATGCAGTTTGATCGCGGCTATCTCTCGCCGTACTTCATCACCAATGCCGAGAAGATGATCTGTGAACTCGACAACCCTTATGTCCTGCTGCACGAGAAGAAGCTCTCCAGCCTGCAGGCCATGCTCCCGGTTCTCGAAGCCGTGGTGCAGTCGGGTCGGCCGCTTCTGATCATCGCCGAAGACATCGAAGGCGAAGCACTGGCGACCCTCGTGGTCAACAAGCTGCGTGGCGGCCTGAAGATTGCTGCCGTCAAGGCACCAGGCTTCGGTGATCGTCGCAAGGCGATGCTCGAAGATCTGGCGATCCTGAGCAGCGGTCAGGTCATCTCCGAGGATCTCGGTATCAAGCTCGAGAACGTCACTCTGGACATGCTCGGCACGTGCAAGCGTGTTTCGATCACCAAGGAAGAGACCGTGATCGTTGATGGCGCAGGCAAGAAGTCCGAGATCGAAGGTCGAGTCAATCAGATCCGTGCCCAGATCGAGGAAACCACGTCTGACTACGATCGTGAGAAGCTGCAGGAACGTCTGGCGAAGCTCGCCGGCGGTGTTGCCGTGATCCGTGTCGGTGGTGCTTCCGAGATCGAAGTGAAGGAGAAGAAGGACCGCGTTGAAGACGCCATGCACGCGACCCGTGCAGCCGTCGAAGAGGGCATTGTCGCCGGTGGCGGTACTGCGCTTCTCTACGCAACCAAGGCGCTGGCCAAGCTGGAAGGTGAAAATGACGACCAGACTGTCGGCATCAACATCATCCGCAAGGCCATCATGGCCCCGGTCCGCCAGATTGCCCAGAATGCGGGCTTTGACGGTGCGGTTATCTCCGGCAAGCTGCTTGAGCAGAAGGACACCGATTTCGGGTTCGACGCGCAGGAAGGCGAGTACACCAACCTTGTGAAGGCCGGTATCATCGACCCGACCAAGGTTGTTCGTACGGCGCTGCAGGATGCCGCTTCCGTGGCCGGTCTGCTGATCACCACCGAAGCCATGATTGCCGACAAGCCGGAACCGGCTGGTGCCGGCTCGGGCATGCCGGACATGGGCGGAATGGGCGGAATGGGTGGCATGGGCGGCATGATGTAAGCCTGTCCCATCCGGACGAATAAAGAAGGGCCGCACAAATCGTGCGGCCCTTTTTCTTTTCAGATTTCATTCGTCATGCGCGGGCCTGACCCGCGCATCTTGTCTCGCGGCCCGTTGTGTTCCAGAGATGCCCGGATCAAGTCCGGGCATGACGGCATTTTTTTGAAGCAGCTTTCCCCCTGATTGTCATTGCGAGGCGCAAGGCGACAAAGCAATCCATGTCGATACCGATCCACTCTGGATTGCTTCGCCCTATGGGCGCGCAATGACAGGCGGCAGCCTATTCTTCTTCGACCGCGCGGATGATCCCGGCCTGATCGAGGTCCTGCCATCCGCGGTCCATCATCTTTTGCCAGAGCTTCAGATTGGTCTGCGTGGAAAGCAGGTCGAGGCCGACCTGATCAGCCAGTTCCAGGGCCTGCAAAATATCCTTGTGGTGCACAGAGGCGCGTCCACCCGGCTCGAACGCACGTTCGACCATTCGTCCGCCATGCAGGTCCAACACCCGGGATTCCGCAAAACCGCCCAGCAATGCTTGTCGTACCTTTGCCGGATCCACGCCGGCCCGTGCAGCCAGCGTCAGCCCCTCGGCAACGGCGGCCAGTGTCATGCCGACGATCGCCTGGTTTGCGGTCTTGGTCACCTGTCCGGCACCGATTCCGCCGATATGGGTAATGTTTTTGCCCAGAACCTCGAACACCGGCATGGCTGCAGCCAGCGTCTCGGCTTCAGCCCCGATCATGATGGTCAGGTTGCCCTCTTCCGCACCAACCGTTCCGCCTGACACGGGCGCATCGATGTAATACGCGCCTGCCGCTTTGACCTCTTCGGCCCATTCCCGGGTTTCGCGCACCTTGGTGGTGCTCATGTCGATGATGGTCTTGTCGGGCGACAAGCCGGCAATCACGCCGTCGGGACCATGCAGGACCTTGTTGATGGCGCTGGTGTCCGTGACCATCAGGATCGTGATGTCGCTGGCCGCAGCAACCTCGCGCGGTTTGGCGAGCGCGGTCATGCCTTCACCGGCCAGTTCGGCCGCCGGGCCCGGACTGCGGCTCGTGACCATCATGGTGGCGCCGGCCTTGTGCAGGTTGCGCGCCATGGGACGGCCCATCAGGCCAAGTCCGATGAACCCGATTGTTGTTCCCGTGAGCGTGCCCATGGTGATGCT
>JAURLR010000285.1 GCA_030831135.1 Alphaproteobacteria bacterium | reverse complement strand
TGCGATAGAACGCTTTGAAGGGCGGTTAGCTCAGCTGGCAGAGCATCTCGTTTACACCGAGAGGGTCGGCGGTTCGATCCCGTCACCGCCCACCAAACTTGTTTCGCATACCGACCTGAAAGGGCTCAGATCATGGCTTTGTCACCCCTTGAGGAAATGGGCACACCGCTCTACTTCATCGCCGCAAACGCTGCAGAAGCCGGATTTGAGACACCACCAAATCCCCATGGCCAGTCCCTGCGGACCTGGGTGCGGGCTCTGGCCGGCGGCATGCAGAAGGAAGCTCTGGTCGTCTCGGCGGCCACGGGAACGGCATGGCGCTTTGCCTGTGACGAGGGCGCGCATCTGGGAGGCTTCAACATGGCCCCCAATCCGCTGACCTATCTCAGCGCCGGCATGATTGCCTCCTACATGAACGAGATCACTGCGCTGGCGGCCCAGCGCAACATCAATCTCGGCAATCTCGAACTGGTGCTCGAGAACTACTATTACCGCGAAGGCGACTTCCGTAAGGGTTCCATGATGAGCGGTGCCTTGCCGCCCGAACTTACCGTGCATTGTGATGCCGATTGCGATGATGCGACCCTCAACACGCTGCTGTTCGAAGCCGTCTCGGCCTCACCGCTCAATGGTCTGGCGCGCGGGTCCCATCCCAGCCTGTTCACGCTTGTGCACAACGGCAAGACGCTCACACCGACCCAGGTTACGCCGCTCGATGTCGAACCCTTTGCCGATCCCGGCGACAATTTCCCCAAGCTGGAGCGACTGGCCGACAGTCCGGCCGTTGATGACCTGATCACCATGCTGGTGGACGAGGATACGGCACGTGAATCCCATGCGGGTCTCGATCTCGACGCGCCCCAGCTTCCCGAGGGACAGCAACTCCTGCATATGCACACGCGCTGTGTGCTGCGCCCGGATGGCGTGAAGGAAATCTTCAAGGAGCAGTACAGCCCGGTCGCGCCGACATGGCGCTTTCTCTCAGCCGAGGATGGCCGCGCTCCCGATGCCGCTTCGCTGATCTCGGCGGGTATCGGTTTGTGCTTCATGACCCAGCTGGGCCGTTTCTCCCATATGGCCAAGCTGCCGCTCGAGGGTTACCGGGTCGTTCAGGACACCCATTTCTCGCTCGGCGGTGCCTCAGGCGGAACCGGCAAGGCGGGAGAGGCCATGCCCGTGGAAACCCACACCTTCCTGGATACCGGCGCGGATGACGACACGGCCCAGCAAATTCTGGGCGTAGGCGAACGCACCTGTTTCCTGCACGCCTTCTGCCGCGACGATGTGAAGGCGAAGGTGCGTTCCGCAAAAACGTCGAAAGCAGCCTGACAGGGCTGATTACTCAGCGGCGACTGCGAAGTCCGGGGTTTCTAGTTCCGGCACGACCTTCTCCATGAAGAGTTGCATCTCTTCGAGCAACTCGTCCTTGGGCTGCTGGGCCCAGTGCCAGATCAGGGTGATGTACTCGCAGGGAATGCGGGAATAGATCTCCTGCCAGTCCCGGATTGCATCATCGACGGTGCCGCCAAGGATGAACTTGTGCTCCTTGATGGCCCGGAACGCGGCTTCGGCATCGTGATTGACCGGGTCCACGTTGTGGTTGCCGAAGACGCTGTAGAAGTTCTTGAAGATATCCAGATCATAGGCGCGCACCTTGCGGTCGAAATCTGCCGCTGATTTGCCGATCCGTGTGTGGCGGACGATGTTCTGGTTCTGCCCGAACGCGACCGGGCGACCATGTTTGGCAGATTCCTCGACATAGACATTCGCCAGTTCGACCACACCATCGGTCGGGTTGAAGTAGCTGGGCCGGAAGCCGTGTTTTGCCGCGAACTCAATCGTGGCGCGCGAACGGGCGACCGCAATGAAGCAGGGCGGATGAGGCTGCTGCAATGGTTTGGGCACGACGCTGATCCGGCGTAGCACACCGTTGGCATCGACTTCACCTTCAGCACCGGCCTCGCGGGCGATCTCGTAGCCTTCGTATCCTTCGATCCCCGTGTCGTGGGGGAAGGGGGCCTGGTAGAACCGACCGTTCAGTTCGACGGAATCCTTGGTCCAGCAATCGAGCACCATCTCGACCCGTTCCTCGAAGATTTCGCGGTTCTTGTGGTCGTTCGCGCCGCCGTCCGAAATCGTGGCCACCGCGCCGCTGGACTGGCCCAGGATATTGGCCCAGCGGGACTGGTAGCCGCGCGCAAAGCCCACAAAGTATTTTCCGTGGGTTAGATGATCGATGATTGCGGTTTCTTCGGCGACGCGGATCGGGTCCTGGGTCGCCATGACATACCCGAAAGCCCCCAGATGCAGGTTCTTCACCTGGCTGGCCCAATGGGCGTTCAGGATGCCGGGGTTCGGGCCGACCTCGTAACCTTCGGAATGCAGGTGATGCTCGATGGTCGACATGCCCCAGACACCCATCTGGTCTGCAGCCTGAATGATCTCCGACCATTCGTGGACGATCTTGTAATACAGGTCGGAATCCCGGCCTATCGGTCGCTTGGCGCGCCGGTCATGCTCATCCTTGGCGGGGAAGACGGGATAAAGTTGTACGATAACCTTTGGTTTGCCCATGATGTTCCTCCTTGGCGTCCGCTTTTGCGCGTTTCTTGCCGATTACGTTTGCATGGATCGGGATTTCTGGCGAGTCCTTGAAAAGACCCCTGTGACATCGCAACATCTGCTCAGACACCCAGTTTCAGAACCGGAATTCGCCCATGGCCCTGCACCCGCAAGTAATCGACCTGATCCGCCGCGCCGAAGAAGCAGGCGTGCGCCCGGCCTATGAATTGTCGCCGCGCGATGCGCGCGCGCAGATGGAGCAGATGTCGAAAATCCGCGACCAGGACCGTACGGAGGTCGGGGCCGTTGCCGATCACCTGATCGCAGGACCGGCGGGCGATCTGCCCGTTCGCATCTACACGCCCCCGGGTGCTCCAGACGGACCGCAGCCCGCGCTCATGTTCTTCCATGGCGGTGGTCACGTGGTTGGCAGTCTCGACACCCATGATCTTGTGGCCCGCAACCTTTGCGTGGGCGGGGAATGTGTCGTGATCTCGGTTGATTACCGGATGGGTCCCGAAGATCCGTTTCCCGCCGCGCCGGAAGACTGTTTTGCAGCGACATGCTGGGTGGCGGCGAATGCCGAATCGCTTGGTATCGATCCATCCCGAATCGCTGTTTCAGGGGATAGCGCAGGCGGCAATCTGGCTGCGGTCGTGGCCCTCATGGCGCGGGACGCCGGTGGACCCGCGCTTTGTTTTCAGCTTCTGGTCTATCCCGTGGCCGATTATGGCTGCGACACGCCGTCTTACAGCACTTGGGCCGAAGGTGCGGGAATCCTGACCGCGAAGGGTATGGCGTGGTTCCGCGACCATTATCTCTCGCGCCCGGAAGACCGGCTGGACTGGCGGGCCGCACCCTTGCGGGCAGAAGACCTGTCCGGGCTGCCGCCGGCCCTGGTCATCACGGCAGAGTGCGATGTGCTGCATGATGAGGGCGTACTTTATGCCGAGGCGCTCGATCGCGCTGGCGTGCAGGTCGAGCATCGTAACTACCCCGGAATGATGCACGGGTTTTTCTCATTCGCGCCTGTCATTGACGATGGCGCGGCGGCCCAGGAATTTGCTGCGGGCCGGTTACGGGCAGTTTTTCGTCCAGAAGGATGATTATCCCGTTCGATTGCTTGACATGACAGGGGCACGGCAGTACATCCCGGCATCGGTTTGGGGGTGTAGCTCAGTTGGTTAGAGCGCCGGCCTGTCACGCCGGAGG
>JAURLR010000284.1 GCA_030831135.1 Alphaproteobacteria bacterium | reverse complement strand
CGAAGTCGAAGCCTCGCTCGCGGCCTCGGCGGGTGCTTGGTATTCCCCGGATTCTCTGGATCTGACCACTTTCGGGTTCTGGTTCTCGCCGCGTCCCGGTGTGGAGATGGATGATGTCGAGGCCGCCATTGATGCCCAGATCGAAATTCTGCTGTCGGATGGTGTCACCGAAGATGAACTGGCGCGCGCGCAACGCCGGCTGATCGACAGTGCCGTTTTTGCGCGGGACAGCGTGGCGGGGCCGGCACGGGTTTTTGGTGCTGCCTTGGCGAGCGGTCAGACCGTGGACGATGTCGAGGCATGGCCGGCACGTATTGAGGCCGTGACCGTTGAGCAGATCAACGCTGCGGCGCGGGCCGTGTTCAGAGCGAATGCTTCAACAACCGGGGTGCTCCTGCCTCTCGAAGACGGAGACCGGTCATGAGGAACGTGTTGATTCGCCTCATCTCCGCACCAGTTTTTGCGGTCCTCGTGGCGTTTGTGCCGGTGTCGGCGAAGGCCATCGAAATCGAACGCGTTATCAGTGAGGGCGGAATCGAGGCATGGCTGGTTGAAGATCATTCCCTTCCCATCATTTCCTTTCAGTTCCTGTTCTCCGGCGGTGCTGCGACAGACCCCCGCAGCCGGGCGGGATTGGCGAATATGGTGTCGGGCCTGCTTGATGAAGGGGCCGGTGAACTGGATTCCCAGAGCTTTCAGCGCCGCCTGTCCGATGAATCTATCTCGCTGTCCTTCAGCGCCTCGCGCGATAATTTTGCCGGCAGCCTGAAGACGCTGACGCGCAATCGTGATGAAGCCTTTGACCTCCTGCGGATCGCCCTGACCGAGCCGCGCTTTGATCCCGATTCTGTCACGCGGATTCGCGCCCAGATTCTGGCGGGTATCGCTTCGCGCACGAACGATCCTGATCGAATCGCCCAACAAACATTCTGGGAGGCAATTTTCCCGGGCCATCCTTACGCGCAGCCGCTCGAGGGTACGGCAGAGAGCGTTGCGGCGATCACCGAGGATGACCTTCGGACCTTCGTTACGCGGCGATTGGCTCGCAATGAACTGATTGTCGGCGTGGTCGGTGATATGACCGCGGATGAACTCAAGATACTTCTCGACAAGACCTTCGGGGCGCTGCCCGAACGTTCGGAAGCCTTCACCATCCCAAAGGTGGAACCGGCTGCAGGCGGTGAAGTGATCGTGGTTCAGGCCGAAAACCCGCAAAGCCGGATTTTGTTCGGTCAGAAAGGTCTTTATCGGGATGACCCCGATTACTATGCCGCGCTGGTCCTGAACCATATTTTGGGCGGCGGCAGTTTTACCTCCCGGCTTTATGATGAGATCCGGGAGAAGCGTGGTCTTGCCTATTCGGTTTACAGTTACCTTCTGCCGCTCGACAGTGCGGCCTTGTGGCTTGGCGGCGCGGGAACCGAGAATGCGGCGGTGTCGGTTTCGGTAGAGCTGGTGAAGAATCAGTGGGCCAATCTTCGGGCCTTTGGCGTTTCACAGGACGAGCTCGACAAGGCAAAGGCGAACCTTGTCGGATCCTTCGGACTGCGTTTTGACAGCAGTTCGGCCATTGCCGGCATGCTGGTGGCGGTGCAGCGGCGTGATCTCGGCATCGAATTCATCAATGAACGCAACGACCTGATCGCGCGAGTCACGCTGGATGACGTCAATCGTGTCGCCGCACGGCTTCTCGATCCTGATGCGCTGACCGTCGTGGTGGTCGGAAACCCGGCGAATATCACGGCGACCCGGACGATTGGAAACGACGGATAGGGCTTGCAGGCGTATTTCCGCGAATCATCCTGCTTGTCCACAGTAAGGACCGTTGCCGTGCAGGGGCGGGGCGACGCAAACTGCCCGTCCGCTTATTGGACACACACCACGAACATGCCAGACATATACACGCACGATATCAGCGGCTGCTTGGTCGATATCATCGGCGATGGGGGGGCTTCCCCGGAATCGATGGACATGGTTCTCGAAGCTGCTTCGGGACCCTGGGCATTGCTGCGCGAGGCCTTGGCCGACGATGACTTTCCACCACTGACCCTCGCGGGCCAAACCCATGACCTGGCCGAAATTCTGGATGCCGCAGGCCGGCTTTCTGAGAATTGTGATCTCGTGGCGATCATCGGTGTTGGTGGTTCCAGCCTGGGTGCCGAAGCGCTGACGGCACTGGCGACCCGTCCGTCTGCGAAACTGCGGTTTCTCGACAATCCCGACCCCGAGACGTTGGCGCGTTTCAAGGCGTCCGTCGACCTCGAGCGGACCGGTGCCGTGGTCGTCTCGAAGTCGGGCGGAACTGCCGAGACGCTGGTCATGGCCATGACCATTGTGCCGACTCTTGCCGCCGCGCGTGGCAGTGATCCCATGTCCGACTATGTTGTGGCCATTGCCGAACCGGGCGACAATCCCTTGCGCAGGCTGGCGAGTCACTGGGGCATCCCGGTGCTTGATCATGACCCTGAAATCGGCGGGCGGTACTCGGTCTTCAGTGCCGTCGGACTTTTGCCGGCCGCTCTTGCCGGTCTGGATATCGAGGCCATTCGTGCCGGCGCGGCGGATGCCATTGACCTGAACACGCGGTCCGCGGATGGCCGTGACGCGCCGGCTGTGTTGGGGGCGTCTGTCTCGATCGAATTGCTGCGTGCGTATGGCGCGCGCAGCACCGTGCTG
>JAURLR010000283.1 GCA_030831135.1 Alphaproteobacteria bacterium | reverse complement strand
TCGTGCCCACGCTGGTGCATGACGGGGAACCGGTCATCGAATCCTCCGTCATTGTGGAATATCTCGACGAGATTTTCCCCGAGCCCTCTCTGGTGCCGCGTGATCCGCTCAAGCGCGCGCGCCTGCGGGTCTGGATGCGATATATGGAAGAAGTCCCCACGCCGGCCGTCCGGGTGCCATCCTTCAATCAGGTGTTCCGCCCGCTGCGCTATGAAAACATGCCCGAGGAAGAGTTTCAGGCGCGGGTCGAGAGGCTGCCCCTGCGCAAGGCCTTCTATCGCCGCATGGGCCGGATCGACGGCTTTGCCGAGGATGAGGTGAACAATGCGCTGGCGCAGATTCGTCAGACCGCCGAGCGCGTTGATCAGGCGATCCGCGACAATGGCGGGCCGTGGATTCTGGGGCGCGATTACACGCTGATTGATGTCACGCTCACGCCCCTGATTCAGCGCATGGCCGATCTGGGTTATGGAAAGCTCTGGAAGGATGACCTTCCCGAAATGACCGCGTGGTTCGACCGCATCCGGAACCGCCCGTCCTTCGATATCGCTTTTTATCCCGGAACCAATGTCAGCGAAAAATACCCGCAGTTTTTCAAGGGGGAAAACGCCAATGAAGATTGAAATGTATCAGGCGCCGCAGTCGACCTGCAGCCAGAAGGTCCGTGTCACCCTTGCCGAAAAGGGGCTGCCGGAGATGAACAAGGACTGGATCGAGCATGATGTCGATCTGGGAAAGTTCGAACAGCTTGAACCGGCATATCTGAAAATCAATCCCAATGGCGTGGTCCCCACCTTCGTGCATGACGGGACGATCCTGATCGAATCCTCGGCGATCCTTGAATATCTTGAGGAGATCATTCCCGATCCGGCGCTCACCCCCGATACGGCTGTCGGGCGCGCGAAGATGCGGGCCTGGATGCGGTATATCGACGAGGTGCCGACAGTGGCTGTCCGGGTGCCGACCTTTGCCAACATGCTGGCCCCCATGCGGTTTGCCAAGGCGAGCAATGACGACTTTGCCGCCCATGCGGACCGGCTACCGCTGCGCAAGCAGTTCTATCAGCGCATGTCCCAGAACGGATTTGGCAAGTCCGAGCTGGAATATGCCGAATTCCAGATTCGCCAGACCTGCGAACGGATCAATGCCGCCATGAACGAGCATGGCGGGCCCTGGATCATGGGCTCGCAGTACACGCTGGTGGATGCGCAGGTCACGCCGCTGATCGATCGCATGGATGATCTGGGCTATGGCTTCCTGTGGGACGACCTGCCGGAAATGGCGGCATGGCTGGACCGGATTCGCGCGCGCCCGTCCTTTGCGGCTGCCTTTTATCCCGGCGCACGAATTTCAGAACGCTACCCGGACTTCTACCGAACGGCCACAGACCTGAAGGCCGAACGGGGGTTCTAGAGCGGGGGAAACGGACCCACGCGTTCCTCATAGGCTTTTGTGGACGGGTGCTCGATCATCGGCGTGACATCGACGCTCATCCATGGGTGGAGCGGGAAGGACGAGATGAGGTCATGGAACTCCTCGAGCGTCTCGGTTTCCCAGATCGAAAAGTTTGAGCGTTCACCGACAATGCGCCAGATCTTGCGCATCTTGCCGGCATTGATCGCCTCAATCGCTTTTTCGGCTTCAGCTTCACCCAGCGCCTTCACTCTGGCTGGGTCCATGTCGCCGGGCAGTTCAACCTTGATACGCACCATCAAAAGCATTGGGGGTTCTCCTGGGTTCTGGCGGGCCTGACCCTTGGGTCAGGGGTACATGCCCAGCATCTGGCCCCAGAGAAACTGGAGCGGCAAGATGATGAGCAGGCCGATAACGAAATAGATCGCAAGGAAACGCAGGCCCTCGCGCATGGGAACGCCGCCCAGTGCCAGGGCAATCGCGACGGGCGGTGCCTGATGGGGCAGGGGGTAGATCATCCAGCTGGGCACTTGCGCCAACAGCACCGATGTCAGTGGCCAGCCGGAGGCCTGTGCAATCGCACCCGAGAAGGACGTGACGATCGGCGGCGCTGCGGGGAAGGTGGTGACAAGGCCGACTGCTCCACTGATTGCGAAAATCTCGTAGAAGGTGATGATGCCACCATCTGCGCTGAGCGGTACGTTGGACAGCAGCCAATCCCCCATCGCGCCACCCAGTCCCGTGTCGTTGGCGATAGCACCCACACCGATGACCCCGGCAACGAAGAACCAGGCCCCGTAATTGATGTCCTTGCTGATAACAGATGTCGATACGACGCCGATCCCGGGGGTGACGCAAATCAGGGCCGCAGCAAGGGCCACCCAGGCTGGTGAAATGCCATGCAGTGAATCGGTCATCCAGAAGGCGAGAGCAACGAGCATGATCGCCATCAGGCGGCGCTCGGCGGGGCTCGCCTGGGTCCCCATCTCCCGCTCACCCTGTAAATCCGGCTTCGCACCGAATAGCAGCGTGATCAGGACGACCCCGATGGCAGCGCCCATGATTCCCAGAATCGGGAAGTTCAGAAGCGTATAGCCGAAATACGAAAATCCGATCCCGAAGATGCTTTCGGATGCGCCCACCAAAGCCATGTTCACGACGTTCGAAGGCAGGATTCCGAAGGCGGGGATCGTTGTTCCCCAACCCGCTGCAATCACCAGCCCGTATCGTGCGCGTGTGTGTTCCTCGAATCCCAGACGTCCGGCCAGAGCGACAGCCAGCGGGACCATCAGAACGACGCGGCCCGACGCGGACGGCATGATGAAGCTGAGCAGAATGCCGGCAGCCGCAAGTCCGCTCAAATCGCCTTTAATATCCATCAGCAGACAAGGAACACCATTGTCAGAAAGGGCCTCAGCAATACCCTGTAAAGTTTTAGTCTTACCTGTACCTGTTG
>JAURLR010000282.1 GCA_030831135.1 Alphaproteobacteria bacterium | reverse complement strand
TCGCCGCTTTCCTCAAGTAACTCGAGATGACCATGGGCATGGCCGGTCTCGCCTTCCGCGGTGGAACGGAACACCGATGCCACGTCGTTGTAGCCTTCGACATCCGCCTTCTGGGCGAAATAGAGATAACGGCGATTGGCCTGGCTTTCGCCGGCAAACGCTTCCTTCAGATTGTCTTCGGTCTTGGATCCCTTGAGAGCCATCACACGTCTCCTTGTTGCACAACAAACTTGGTTTTCGGGCACGACACCCGTTTTTCTGGGACACGGCCCAACGCGCCGGTCCCGAATGCCATGACATGAATATGCCCGGCTTGCAGACACGAGTCAATAATTTGGAACAATTCCAAACAAACCCGCATTCAATTGCAACAGTTTGATTTTATTGAGACTGATTATCAACCGCACGGCGCAGGCGTACGATCACGTCAACCCGCGAAACCTCCGCATCAGCCGGGGCTTCCGGCATCGTCGACAGCGCAATGGCATCGCGCGGAATGTCCTGCAGGGCCCCATCATCCTCATAGAAGAAATGATGGTGATCCTCGACATTGGTGTCGAAATAGGACCGCCCCGGTGCCACCACGACCTCACGCATCAGGCCACTTTCGGTGAACTGGTTGAGTGTGTTGTAAACGGTGGCCAGGGAGACCTTGATCCCCATATCCGAAGCCTCGACATGCAACTGCTCGGCGGTGACGTGACGATCACCGGCGTCGAACAGCAGCTTGCCCAGCGCAAGCCGCTGGCGCGTCGGGCGCAGTCCGGCGTCCTTCAGACGCCGCAAGGTCTGGGAAAACGGCCGGTCACGGGCGATATCGGGGCGCATACTCATGCATTCAATATGGCTGTTTTTTCCGGCAAGTAAAGATGAATCTCTCGAAACAAGTTCCTAAGGCACTCTAATCAAGGGTTTTTATATGTGAAACCCCGCCCACGCCATGGCGGCCCGGATCGCGGGGGAAGCGCATGGGTTTACCAGCTCAGCGCAGAATGTCAGGATTCGGGAAAATCGCGATGCGGGCCTCCAAATGGGGGACAGTGTGGCGAACACCTGATAGAACCTTCTCATCTGTTTCTGGCGACAAGAGGCCTGAGCGACGCACGTTATGAGCGCTTTTACCGAAAAATCGAGTTTTTCCTACGACGACCTGATCCAGTGCGGAAACGGCGAACTGTTTGGCCCCGGCAACGCTCTGTTGCCGGCCCCGCCGATGCTCATGTTCGACCGTATCACCGAGATCTCCGCCGATGGCGGGGCCCACGGCAAGGGCCTGATCATCGCGGAACTGGATATCAAGCCCGAGCTCTGGTTCTACGAATGTCATTTCAAGAGCGACCCGATCATGCCCGGCTGTCTGGGCCTGGATGCCCTGTGGCAGATGCTCGGCTTCTTTCTCGGCTGGCTCGACCTGCCCGGCCCCGGCCGCGCACTCGGCGTCGGTGAGGTCAAGTTTGCCGGCGAGGTCAAACCCGAAGGCAAACTGCTGCGCTATCAGGTCGATGTCCAGAAGGTCATCAAGCGCGGCTTTGCCATAGCCGTCGCCGACGGATTTGCCGAACTCGACGGGGAAACCGTCTACACCACGACCGGCCTGCGCGTCGGCCTGTTCCCACCCAGCGAGAAGTAAGAGCGATGAGCACCAACGGCCTGCGCCGGGTTGCCGTGACGGGACTCGGCATCGTCTCCCCCATCGGATCCAACACCGCCGAAGTGACCGAGAGCCTGCGCGAAGGCCGCTCGGGCATTGTCCACAGTGATGTGTATGAGGAAATGGGCTTCCGGTCCCATGTCCATGGCGCACCGAATGTCGACCTCGATGCACATATTGATCGCAAGCTGCGCCGCTTCATGGGCGATGGCGCGGCATACAATTATGTCGCCATGCAGCAGGCAATCACCGATTCCGGCCTGACTGACAAGGACATCCGCGACGAGCGCACCGGTCTGGTGATGGGTTCGGGCGGGCCATCCACGTCAGCCCAGGTTGAAGCGGCCGACATCGCGCGCGAGAAAAGCCCCAAGCGGGTCGGCCCCTATGCGGTCCCCAAAGCCATGTGCTCCACCCTGTCGGCCAACATGTCGACCGCCTTCGGGATGCGCGGGCTTTCCTATTCGATCAGCTCGGCCTGCTCGACCAGCGCCCATTGCATCGGCAATGGCTCGGAGCTGATCCAGATGGGCAAGCAGGATGTCGTCTTTGCCGGTGGCGCGGAAGAACTGCACTGGACCCTGTCCGTGCTGTTCGATGCGATGGGCGCATTGTCCTCCAAATACAACGACACGCCCGAGAAAGCCTCACGTGCCTATGATGCCAACCGGGATGGCTTTGTCATCGCCGGTGGCGCGGGCGTGGTTGTGCTCGAGGATATGGAACGTGCCAAGGCGCGCGGCGCCAAGATCTATGCCGAACTGGTCGGCTACGGCGCCACTTCGGACGGCGTCGACATGGTCGCCCCCTCGGGCGAAGGCGCGGTGCGCTGCATGAAAATGGCGATGGCGGGACTGGGCAGTC
>JAURLR010000281.1 GCA_030831135.1 Alphaproteobacteria bacterium | reverse complement strand
TAGCGATTCTGCGCGTGATGGAACACGTCCACGGCATCGTGGAGGAGCAGGGCCCGGGCGTCTGCGCTCAGCTTGTGGGGGCTGGCGGCGGGCTTTGGGGCCGCCTGTCGCAAGGCCCCCCGCCAGGCGAGCAAAGACGGCGCAAGGCAGGTTGCCGCTGCCCACATCCACCACCAGGTTGGCCCACCAGATCCGCCCTTCGGCAGAGGCGCGAAGGGCCTGGACCCAGGCGGCAAAGGCGGGGCTGCGGTCGGGCATCCGGGGCGCTCTTCAGGGGGGGGCCCCGGGGCTCAGGGCGTCGCGATCTCCATATAGGCCATCTGGCTCACATAGTAGACCGCGCAGTCGATCGTGCCCTCTTCGATGGGATCGATGCTGCTGTCGCCGTTGATATCATCGCCGGAAAGCGCCCATTCGAGGTTCTCCTTGGCCTGGTAGAGCACCTCGTCGCAGCTGGATTCGGCGGCGCAGACCGTGGCGATGCCGGCGCGGTTGGCGGCGTATTGAGCGAAGCCTTCGATGCGCTGGGTGCAGTCATAGGCCCAGTTGGCGAGGTCCTTGACCGGGTGGCCCGGACCCACCGACGCGCTGGCCGTGTCCAGGTCCGCCAGGATGAGGAGGATCAGCCCGTCATCCCCGATGATCGGCATATATCCTTCCATCCGGCTCTTGATGCCGTCGTCGTCCAGGTCCTCTTCCAGGCCCCGGATGGTGTTGGCGATGGCCTCGCCCCGGGCGTTGATCTGGGCGACATCGCTGACATCACAGGCAAAGGCTTTCGCGTTGCCACCACAACGATCCACCGTGGCCTGCGCCTTTTCCAGCGACGAACTGGCCACAACCGCGACCTGCGCGCCTTCCTCGGCGAACCGCACGCAGATTTCGGCGCCAATTCCCGAGGACCCACCTGTGACCAAAGCCACCTTGTTTTCAAAACGCATCAGAAACTCCCCCTATACTGCCGCGTAAACGGCGTCGATCATCGGTTCGGCGAACGGCCCCGTATCTGCGATGGGTGCCATCCGGTTGCCGCAATAGCTGAAAGCCAGGCGGCGATGCGGGTCCCCGAAACCAATGGCCCCACCAATCCCCGTATGTCCAAAATTGTCGCGCTGTCCGCCAAACGGAAATGGCGGACAGGACAGCATGAAACCGCAGCCGAAGCGGAACGGACGGTTGGTCATGCGGTCCAGATCATCCCAGTGTTCCCGGATGGCGTCGGCAATACACGCCTCCGAGAGGAAACGCATCCCGTCAATGACGCCACCATTGGCCAATCCGCCATAAAGCCGGGCAATCGCGCGCGCATTGCCATGGCCATTGGCCGAGGCGAACTGGTTATGGACCCAGTTATCCGAATTGAAGTCTTCATCCTTGGGCAACGGGTTCCAGGCCCTCAGCAAGGGTGACTCCGCATCACCCTTGATCCCGTCGCGTGAGGGAGTGCCCGGTGTCTCCACAAACTCGGCCCGGTTTTCGGCTTCCGCCGCCGTCAGACCGATCCTGAAATCGATCCCGAGCGGCGCGGCAATCTCCTCGCGCCAGAATGTCCCGACATCCCGCCCATCGGCATGGCGGATAAGCCCGTTCATCAGGGGCCCATAGGTGAAGGAATGATAGGCGCCCCCCGTGCCCGGCACCCATTCCGGCATTGCGGCTTCCAGCGCCCGTTCGACGGAATGTCCATCCCAGATAGAGCCAGCTGGTGCCGCATCGGCATAGATCACACCGGACTGGTGCGAAATCAGCGTCCGCACCGTCATGTCTTCCTTGCCGCCCCCCACGAAGCCGGGCCAGTAATGGCTGACCTTTTCCTCCATACCGACAATGCCCCGATCAATCAGTGTCAGAAGGGCGATGGCGGCGCAGGATTTCGTGACCGACATCATGCAGGTCGTCGTATCCTTCTCCCATGGCAGTATCCGTGCCGAATCCCGGTAGCCGCCCCAGAGATCGACGACCATTTCACCTTCGATGACGACAGACACGCAGGCGCCCAGTTCATCACCGCATACGGGATCACCATCCTGCATATTCCGCCGAAACGCAGCTTCCACAGCGGCAAATTTGGGGTCGCAGGTGCCCGAGACGGGGATATCTGCCATCGCCTACTCCGCCGCCTTGCGCAACCGCGCCGTTTCAGCTTTCAGGAGCGAACCATCGTCATCGAGGGCCACAGCATAGACATCCCGCGCGCGCGCAAGAGTCAGAAACCCTTCGGACACATGCAATTGCACGGCCTGCGGATCACGTTCCAGCGGCGAGCCGAATCCGCCGCCACCGCAGGAGCGGGATTCGATCAGCTCGCCAGCCGCCAGAACCACCTGTCCCACACGCGGCACGTCTTCCTGATGTCCGTCGACCGTGATCTTGTGCTGACCGGCATTCGCGCCGCCCCCGCCACCACGCACCCCTTTCGGGCCGTTGATCGAACCATCCGAGTTGTAGATCAGCGACATGGACCCGACCCGCGGTCCATATCGGGCGAAGGCCTGAGGCGCACCGCAATTTCGCCCCGCGCCTTCGGTATCCGGCACAAAGCCGCGCGCATGGACATAGATCGGCAGGCGTATCTCATCCAGTTCGACGGAATCGAGGAAGCACATGCCTGCGTTCCCGACATGGCCGACCGTCCACCAGGCATCCCCATGGGCGCTCGCCGCACCGCAGGTGCGGCCCAGGAAGACCTGATTGATGTATGGCTTTCCAGTTTCCGGATTCAGGCCTGAAACGACAGCAGCAGCAGGCGGGCTCGACGCCCCGCATTCTGCCAGACCAATCGTTTCGGATATCTTCGCCATGGAGGCCTGCACCGAGTTCGAAACCCGATCCGCGACGTTGGTTGTCGCGGCAGAACAGCTCGTGGGGTGCTTGGGGATTCCGACCACGCAGTTCTCGCGCAGATGCACGTGAATGCGACGGAATGATCCCGCATTCTTGGGCACCGTGTGATCGATGGAATTGAACACCCCGACCATCGCAGCGGTACGGGCACAGGCTTCGGACAGGTTCAGGCCGCACGGCATGGCATCGGGGTTGTCGCGCAAATCGACATCGACAATCGCGGCTTCGGCATCAACACGCACCGCGACATTGATCTTCACGCCTTCTTCCGGCGTGCCGGGAATGGGGTCATGGGTGCTGGAGTGTTCCGCCGCACCTGATGGCAAGCTGCGCAATGCGGCTTCCATCCGTGTTTCGGAATAATCAAAGAACTGCGTGGCGAAGGCCTCCAGCCGGTCCCAGCCAACATCCTCACCCAGCGCCACCAGTTCACGTTCCCCGATACGGGCCGCCCCCATCATGGCGAG
>JAURLR010000280.1 GCA_030831135.1 Alphaproteobacteria bacterium | reverse complement strand
TGATCCGAATGCATGTGGGTCAAAAGAACGGCAGCCGTCTCGTTGAGCGGAATTTTCATGAGTTCAAGGTTCAGGGTGCTGCCTGGACCAGCATCGACGATGAAAATATTGTCGCCCGCAATAATCACGGTGCTGGCGCCCGCTCTGCGCGGGTCGGGCATCGGCGAACCGGTCCCCGCGAGAATGATATGCAGTCCGTCGGGCAGGTTGTCGATGTCGCTGCGCGCTATTTGGTCGTCTACGAAACTATTGAACAACGCCGTACCGATGGCAGGCCGCATGTTCAACGCGCCGGCCACGACGACGACCAGAATACCGACCGGAATGAGTACCTCCCGGCTTAAAAGCAACTTTGCAACGGGCGGGGTTGTTTGCTTTTTCGAGGACAGGGAATGGGAGAGCAAAGCAAGCACGAGGGACACCAGGAACACCACTTCTGCGCCAAGTATTCCGCTTGATACGCCGGGGAAGTCGTCGACGAGCGTGCTGATCAGATGGGTGACGATTGCCTGTAACAGGAAAATGCTGGGAACCAGCAACAGCCAACGGTAGCGGGAAATCGCTCCGACCAGACAGAACCCGGCCATTCCGAGAAATAGGGTGCCAAAGACGGCTCGCAAAGAACTCGTGCCGACAGGGCGAACCGTCACTGCAAACAGTGTGGATGCGAGCAATTCAGGAAATATCAGCATCCCAATCCCGAGCAGGAGAAAAACGCATCCGACAATCGCCGCAAGTAGGCGAGTGATGATCGTTGTCCCATTATGTCCGAGTAGGCTTTTCATCTGGAATTGGCGTCTTTCAACTCGCGGGTTTGGTGAAAGTGTTTAGGCAAATAGAGGAAGCGGGAGAATGGGCCGGGGGAGAAACGGACACCGCTGCGCACAACGCCAACGGCTAGTATGGAATTTTATCCTCGGACACCGCCCATGCCCGGAAAGCCTTGATGGATTCATCGTGAAGTATCTGTTTGGTCGGAATGGTGCGCTCGCTGATGGGCTTAGGGATTTCGGTATACAGGAAGGCATCGTCGAAATCGATTTCGGCGGCGTCGGCCTTGGTGTTGCCATAGAAAATCCGGTCGAGCCGCGCCCAGTAGATCGCGCTCAGGCACATCGGGCAGGGCTCACAACTGGTATAGACCTCGCATCCGGCAAGGTTGTAGGTGCCGAGTTTTTCGCAGGCGTTCCGGATCGCCACAACCTCGGCATGGGCGGTGGGGTCATTGGCACTGGTCACACGGTTGGTGCCTTCACCAATGATCTCGCCATTGCGCACGATCACGGCACCGAAGGGGCCACCGGTGCCCTCGGCAACGTTCTTCTCCGCCAGCGCGATGGCCGCCCGCATGAATTGATTCCGGTCCATGGTTCAGTCCTTCAAATTGGGTTGAAACCGTAGCACGAGAATCTCGGATAAATGTAGGGGCGGGTTTCAGTCTGCTGCGCTTACTCAGCATCCTTCGAGACGACCGCTGCGCGGTCTCCTCAGGATGAGGATGTTTGTTTTCCTTCGCCCTCATCCTGAGGAGGGCCGCAGGCCCGTCTCGAAGGATGCTCAGGGACGCGCAACCTTGCCTCTCGCCAACAATGCGCGCGTCGTTATAGGCTGGTTCCTGTTCGATCACGTGGTGGCCAGAATCTTGACGATAAACTTCACATTGAACGGAAGTCCCCGGAACGCCGCGTCGGTTGCACCAACCAAGACCGTGCTTGAGTATCTGCGCGAAGACGAGGCTCTGACCGGTACCAAGGAAGGTTGCGCCGAGGGCGATTGCGGGGCCTGCAGCGTGCTACTGGTCCGCAACGGGACCAGCGAGCCGGTGGCGGTGAATTCCTGCCTGTTGACGCTCGGGCAACTTGATGGCGGCGCGGTCACCACGGTTGAAGGCCTGTCTGGGCGTAATGGTGAACTGGAGGCCGTGCAGCAGGCCATGGCCGACGGGGATGGCACCCAGTGCGGCTTCTGTACGCCGGGTTTCGTGGTCGCCCTGCATGCGCTGCGCCACACCGGTGAGACGATCACGGACGCGGTCATCCACGACGCACTCGCAGGCAATCTGTGCCGCTGCACCGGATATCGTCCGATTGTGGATGCCGCGCGCAGCGCCTGTGCGGTTCCGGTTACCGGGGTTCTGACGGCAGCCGATGCGGCACCGGGCGAGGTGCACGAGCATGGCACCGAAAAATTCCTGGCACCCCGAACGCTCGAGGATCTCGTTGCCCTGCGCGCGGCCCATCCCGATGCGCCGCTGCTCTCTGGCGGGACGGATCTGGGCCTGTCCTTCAGCAAGAACCGGAAGCATTTCCCGGTGACGATCTTCACCCAGAACGTGACCGCGCTGCGTTCGATTGAGGACACGAAGGACAGCCTGACCATCGGTGCGGCGGCCACCTACACCGAAGCCCTGCCGCATATCGAAGATGCCTATCCGTCCTTCGCAACGCTCATTCACCGGATCGGTTCGCGCCAGATCCGGAATGTCGGAACCATCGGCGGCAATATCGGCAACGCATCCCCCATCGGCGATACGCCACCCTGTCTGATTTCGCTGGACGCGACCCTGCGTTTGCACGGCCCGGACGGCGCGCGCGACATCCCGCTGGCGGACTATTTTCTCGACTACCGGAAAACCGATCTTGCCGCGGACGAAGTGATCGCCGCCGTCTCGATCCCCAAGCTGACCGACGGGCAGGTGTTCCGGACCTACAAGATCTCGAAACGTTACGATCAGGATATCTCGGCAGTGATCGGGGCGTTCCGCCTGACCCTGGCAGACGGCATGGTCACCGAGGCGCGGATTGCCTTCGGCGGGATGGCAGCAACCCCCAAGCGGGCGGCACGGTGCGAAGCGGCACTGGTGGGCAAACCCTGGTCGGAAGATACGGCACGGGACGCCGGCGCGCTGATCGCGGAGGATTTTTCGCCGATTGACGACCACCGGGCGAGCGCAGCCTATCGGGTGCAGGTTGCTTCCAATCTGTTCGTGCGCCTGTTCCGCGATCTGGCCGGTGAGGACGAGATCGACGTGGTGACGCTGGACGTTGCAACTCCGAACGGGGGGGCGGCATGAGCGTGGCAGAAGACATTCAGGGCGCGGTTCACACGAGGGTCAGCCACGACAGCGCCCGGGCGCATGTCACCGGTAGCGCCAGATATATTGACGACATGCCCGTGCTGCCGGGCACGCTGGAAGTCGTGCTTGTCACCAGTCCCCACGCTCATGCCCGGATCGTGTCGGTGGATGTTTCGGCGGCGCGGGCCGCAGTGGGAGTCCACGGGGTGGTCACGGCTGCCGATATTCCCGGGCACAATGATATCGGGCCGGTGTTTCCGAACGAACCGGTTCTGGCTGAGAAGATCGTCGACTATGTGGGCGCACCGGTTGTCGCGATTGCCGCCGAGACCTTCGATCTGGGGCTTGCGGCGGCGGCAATGGTGGAGATTGTCTACGAAGAGCTGCCGGCCGTTCTGGAAATCGAGGATGCGCTGGCCGCCGAGAGCTACACCTATCCGCCCCAGACCATGCGCCGGGGCGATGCCGAAGCGGCCATCGCTGGTGCGGCACACACGGTTTCGGGCGAATTGCGCTGCGGCGGGCAGGACCACTTTTACCTGGAGACCAATATCGCGCTGGTTGTGCCGCGCGATGACGGTGATCTTGATGTCTTCAGCTCGACCCAGCATCCCAGCGAGGTGCAGCACGGTGTGGCCCATACGCTGGGAATTCCGACCAATGCCGTGACCGTGGAAATACGCCGCATGGGCGGCGGCTTTGGCGGCAAGGAAAGCCAGCCTACGATCTATGCCGCGATTGCAGCACTGCTTGCCAGCCATACCGGCCGCCCGGCGAGGCTGCGCCTGCGCCGCGACGATGACATGATCATCTCGGGCAAGCGTCACGACTTCCTGTATCGCTACACGGCCGGTTTCGATGACGACGGCCGGATCGAGGGGATCGACATCCTGATGGGGATGCGGTCGGGCAATGTCGCCGAACTTAGCCCGGGGGTGCTGGCACGCGCGCTTTGCCACGCCGACAATTGCTATTATCTGCCCAACGCGATTTTCCGGGGCTATCCGTGCAAGACGAACACGGTGTCGAACACCGCCTTTCGGGGCTTTGGCGGGCCACAGGGGATGCTCATCATCGAGGCGGTGCTCGAACACATCGCGCGATCACTGGGCCGATCGCTCGATGACATCCGGGCAGTCAATTATTACGGCACCACGGATCGCAATGTGACGCCCTATCAGCAGGTGGTGAAGGACAACATCATTGTCGAACTGACGGACCGGTTGCGGTCGGAGATCGATTTCGAGGGGATGTCCCGGGCGATTGACGACTTCAACGCGTCCCACAAGACCCTGAAAAAGGGGCTGGCCCTGATGCCGGTGAAGTTCGGTGTGTCCTTCAACACCCCCAAGCTCAATCAGGCCGGGGCGCTCGTCCATGTCTATACCGATGGCAGTGTGCACCTGAACCACGGTGGCACCGAAATGGGGCAGGGGTTGTTTACGAAGGTGGCGCAGGTTGTCGCGTCCACCTTCCAGATCGACCTGGACAACATCAAGATTTCTGCGACCCGCACCGACAAGGTGCCCAACACCTCGGCGACGGCGGCCTCGGCCGGTTCGGATCTGAACGGCATGGCGGCGCTGAATGCGACCGAGATCATCAAGGACCGGATGGCCGGTGTGGCGGCGGATCATTTCGGCGTGGACCGTGACAGGGTCGAGTTCCGCGCGAACCGGGTCTATGCCGGGAACGAGAGCGTTTCGTTTTCCGAACTGGCCCAGATGACCTATGACGAACGGGTCTCGCTGTCGGCGGCAGGATATTACAGCACGCCGGGCCTGCACTGGGATGCGGCCAAGATGGTCGGCAATCCGTTCT
>JAURLR010000279.1 GCA_030831135.1 Alphaproteobacteria bacterium | reverse complement strand
GATCGACCCGGCGGCACAGGGTTTCGAGAACCGGCTTGGCGCGCTTGAAGGCTGCCGGGGTGCCGCCAGCCATGCCGATGAGGTTTCCCGACCGTGCCGGCGCGACAGACCCGCCGACCGGGCATTCCAGAAACGCACCGCCCTTGGCCTTGATCTTCTTTTCCAGCGCCTTGGTGGTGTCGGGCATGAGGGTGCTCATCTCGATCACCAGCTTGCCCTTGAGGTTGCCGGACAGAATTCCGTCCTTGCCCTCGTACACGGCCTTTGCGGCCTTGTCGTCGATCACGATGTTGAGGATCAGGTCGGCTTCGCCAACCAGTTCGGCGGGGGTCTTGCAGACCGATGCGCCTGCTTTTGCGAGTTCGCGCGTCTTGCTTGTCGTCCGGTTCCAGACCGCAAGCGCGTGCTTGTTGTCGATCAGGTGCAGGCCCATGGCCGCGCCCATGCGTCCTGTGCCGCTCAATCCGATTTTCATGGCCGATTCCCCCGCGATGAATGTGATTTGTGGATGAATAGAGGCCAAAATACGCGCTCAGGAATTGAGAAGATAGCCTTGGAGCATGCAAACTGGCACGCCGTACCGTAGTAGTAATCACCAAGAGCGGGACACCATGCGGGCCCGCGTAAACATTTTTCAGGAAACGCCCTTATGAGCAAACTTCGTGCTTCGTTCGTCTTCACGCCATGGGAAGGTCGCCGGATTATCGGCAAGGCCGTAGCGGCGCTGCCGGTTGTGCAGAACGCCTACAAGAACACCGAAATGATCATCGCCCATGGCTCGACCAATGTGTTCGTGGCGGAAGAGATCATGGGGTCGGTACCGAATAAGGAGTTCTATCTCTCGGGGCAGGTCATCAACAACGTCCTGTGTCAGACCCAGCCGGAAGAAAAGCCGCCGATCATCCGCCTGGTCAAAGGCAAACTGATGCCACCGAGCGGCATGATGGACGAGATGCTGCGCAACTTTGACGACAAGTGCGTGTTCATCAAAGGCGGCAACGCGGTGGACCCTGATTTCAATGCGGGTGTCTTCTGTGCCCATCCCGGTTGCGGGACAATCGGCTTTGCGATGGGCATCATGATGGCGCGCGGCGCCAAGCTGATCATTCCGCTCGGCCTTGAGAAGCTCGTCCCGTCGGTCACGGAATCAGCACGCCATATGGGGCAGGACACCTTCTACTATCACTCGGGCCAGCGGGTCGGGATGATGCCGGTCACCAACGGCATCGTGATCACCGAGGTCCAGGCGTTCAAGATCCTGTTTGATATCGATGATGTCACCCATGTCGGCGGCGGCGGGGCCATGGGCTCGGAAGGCTCGGTTGTGCTTGTGGTCGAAGCCGAGAAAGAGAAGATCGATGCGGCGGTCGAACTCTATGAATCGATCAAGGGGGAAAAGCCGTTGCGGACTCTCAAGGCCTATTGCGAAGGGTGCATTCCGACAACCCCGGCCACGGATGCCAGCCCCGATGAGCAGTACCAGGCGCATCCCAAGAAGCATTGCCTGTATGAGGGATTGAAGGAAAGCGAGTTGCCGGACTTCTTCACGCCACGCACCGAGCCGATCACCCAGAACCGCTAGAATTATTTGCGTTCCCTCGCACGGATTAATTTTGCGATCGGGCACCCCGCCCACTTCAAACCGTGCAGGCTCGCGCTTACATCCTTCTGGAGACGGAGGCGCCGAAGCAGCCTGGATGTCCGCGCGCGGGTCCGGATATGAAGCTCGGCCTGTCCGGGACTTCAGGAGTGTGATGGTGGACGTTGTCTTGCTGGGTTTGGGTTTCGCCGCGTTGATCGCGGGCGGCGAACTGATTGTGCGAAGCGCGGTTTCGATCGCGCAGCGCCTGCATGTTTCGCCGATGATCATTGGCCTGACACTGGTCGGGTTCGGCACATCGACCCCTGAACTCGTGACCAGCATAGAAGCTGCCCTCATCGGCTCGCCCGGCATTGCCGTCGGCAATGTGGTCGGCAGTAATATTGCCAATATCCTGCTCATTCTGGGCGTCGCTGCATCGATTGCCGCGATCCGGGTGACGCCGTCGGACTTCTGGCGGGACGGAAGCGTACTCGCCGTGGTGAGCGTCATTTGCGCTGCCGTTGTCCTATCCGGAACGCTCGATCGCATGGTCGGAATGATCCTGATCGTTTGTCTGATGGCGTATCTGGTCGGAATCGTGATGCTGGAGCGTCGTCGACGGACGGGCGGTCAAGGCGTCTACGTTGCCGAGGCCGCGGTTCTGACGCCGCTTGCTGCAAGACCCGTCGTCGTTGGAGTGGTCTTTGTTGCCGGGCTTGTTATGACGATTCTCGGTGCCAAGCTGGTGGTCGGCGGGGCCGTTTCGATCGCGGCCGGGTTGGGTGTTTCGGAAGCGGTCATCGGGTTGACCGTCGTCGCTATCGGTACGTCGATGCCCGAGCTGGTGACCTCTGCCCTGGCTGCGCGCAAGGGGCAAAGCGACGTGGCGTTCGGAAATGTCATCGGCAGCAACATCTTCAACGTATT
>JAURLR010000278.1 GCA_030831135.1 Alphaproteobacteria bacterium | reverse complement strand
CAAGCCGCGAAGGGCCGGAGACCAGTTCCGCTTGCCGCTCTTCGCCCAATTCAGACTTATTCGTCTGCATCAGTATTACCAGGGGATATAGGGAGTCCCAAATCCTTTGGTGGGGGTGCCCCCGGGGGTGGGGTCGCGGCTGGGGCGTTTTGGCTGTTTGGGGTAGAGGTTTTATCGCTGCAGCGCGCGCCCTATCGGGGAGCTATTATGGGAACATTGCCCAGCATTACCCCAAAACCCGCAGAAACTGGGGGTAATTGGCGGAGGGAGAGAGATTCGAACTCTCGGAACGCTTACACGCTCAACAGTTTTCGAGACTGCCCCGTTCAACCACTCCGGCACCCCTCCGCCGATACGCCGATATCCATTCCGATATCAGGGCCGGACCCGTATAATACACGGGCGCAGGTTTCTACCGCACGTTCCGACCTGCCTGCAACCCGCTGTGGGTGGGTGATTGTTGCGCAAAAGATGGATGTTTGAGCGGTTGACACGGGCGGCTGGCGGCGTATAGTCCGCCCGCATTCGATGGACCGCCGGAAAAATTCGCGGTCCACCTTGTTTTTGCAGGAACATTTGGCACTTGAAGCCCCGCCGTTCCGGGGTGTGATTGCCGCGACTTATACGGATCCAGACTTATGTACGCAGTCATTCAAACCGGCGGAAAGCAGTATCGCGTTGCCAATGGCGATGTGATCACCGTTGAGAAGCTCCAGGGCGATGCCGGCAGTACGCTGTCGATTGCGCCCGTTCTGATGGTCAATGATGGCAAGGCGACCCAGATTGGTGCGCCGGCCATCGAGGGCGCATCGGTCACCGCCGAAGTGGTCGAGCAGACCCGTGGCGACAAGATCGTGGTCTTCAAGAAGAAGCGCCGCCAGGGCTATCGCCGCACCATGGGACATCGTCAGGAGCTTACGGTTCTGCGTGTTCTGGATGTGACCGGCAAGCCGGGTGCAACGAAAAAGGCAGCGGCGAAGAAGCCCGCTGCAGCGAAGGCAGAAGCAGCTCCGGCTGATGACGCTTCGAGCGAAACCCAGGAGTAGTTCGAGATGGCACATAAAAAGGCAGGCGGCAGTTCACGCAACGGTCGCGATTCGGCGGGTCGGCGCCTTGGCGTCAAGAAGTTTGGCGGCGAAAACGTGATCTCCGGCAACATCATCATCCGTCAGCGCGGCACGAAATATCACCCCGGTGAGAATGTCGGCCTTGGCAAGGATCACACTATTTTTGCTGTGACCGAGGGCAAGGTTGAGTTCTCCCGTCGTCGCGGCGGTCGTACCTATGTGTCGGTTGTCCCGGCTGACATGGCGATTGCAGCTGAGTAAGGTTTTCCAATAGACCGGTTTATTCGGGGGGATTGGCTAGCCGATCCCCCCGTTTTTCGTTCTGGAACCAGATCATGAAATTTCTCGATCAAGCAAAGGTGTTCTTGCGTTCCGGCCCGGGTGGCAATGGCTGTGTCAGCTTCCGCCGCGAGGCCAATGTGCCCATGGGCGGTCCCGATGGCGGCGACGGCGGACGCGGTGGCGATGTGATCGCCGAATGCGTCGAAGGCCTGAACACCCTGATCGATTTTCGCTATCAGCAGCATTTCAAGGCTGATCGCGGCATGGACGGGATGGGCAAGGCGCGCTATGGCCGCAGTGGCAAGGACATCACGCTCAAGCTGCCGGTGGGCACGCAGATTTTCGCCGAGGACGGGGAAACCCTGATCGCGGATCTGATCGCAGTCGGCCAGCGCGTTGTCCTGCTCAAGGGCGGACAGGGCGGTCGCGGCAATATCCACTTCAAGAGTTCGACCAATCAGGCACCCCGCCGGGCTGATACCGGTGTCGATTCCGAAGAGATGTGGGTCTGGTTGCGACTCAAGCTGATCGCCGATGCCGGTCTGGTCGGCTTGCCCAATGCGGGCAAGTCCACCTTTCTGTCTTCGGTCAGTGCGGCCAAACCCAAGGTCGCCGATTATCCGTTCACGACCCTTCATCCCGCACTCGGTGTCGTGGAGAGTGACGACGAAGCCTTTGTGCTTGCCGATATCCCCGGTCTGATCGAGGGCGCCCATGAGGGAAGGGGGCTGGGTGACCGGTTCCTGGGCCATGTGGAACGGTGCCGGGTCCTGCTGCATCTCGTTGATCCGACGATGGGGCCGGAAGTCGCGGTGGACGCCTATCGGACCGTCCGGGGCGAGCTTGCCGCCTATGGCGGCGGTCTCGACGGGAAGCTTGAAATCGTGGCGCTGAGCAAAAGCGATGCGGTGTCCGAAGACGACCTTGAGGCTTGTCGCGTCGCGCTTTCCGAACATGTGGATGGCAAGATACGGACATTGTCGGCGGTGGCCCATCAGAACATTCTGGAAATGGTGCGAGAGCTTCGCCTCATCATCAACGCCTCACGGGAAGAGGAATCCGACGATTTCGATCCCTTTTATCGTGATGACGATGATCATGCGGAAGACGAGGACGAGGCGCGGGAGCCTGCGTCGTGAACACCCCCGGTAATGCCGGCACGGACCTGTCGACCAGTCGACGCCTTGTCCTGAAAGTCGGGTCCGCCCTGCTGGCGCAGGATGACGGACAGTTGCGCCGTGACTGGCTGGACGCGCTTGCCCGTGATGTCGCGGATTTGCGCAGTTCGGGGGTCGATGTGATGATCGTATCCTCGGGCGCCATCGCCGTGGGACGGCGTCTGCTCGGCCTCGCGCGGGGTCCCCGCAACCGTGTGCTGCGTCTGGACGAAAGCCAGGCAGCGGCGGCCACTGGGCAGGTCCAGCTGGCCCATGCCTGGCAGGAGGTTCTGGGGCGGTATAAAGTGTCGGTGGCCCAGATCCTGATGACGACCGATGACACCGAAGACCGCCGTCGTCACCTGAATGCCCGCAATACCATTTCGACATTGTTGCGACTGGGAGTTGTCCCGGTCATCAACGAGAACGATACGGTTGCAACCGAGGAAATCCGGTTCGGTGATAACGACCGTCTGGCCGCACGCGTGGCGCAGATGATGGGTGCGGACACTTGCGTGATCCTGTCGGATATCGACGGTCTCTATACAGCAGACCCCACCCGCGACCCCGCTGCGACTCATATCGCGCGGGTCGATGCGATCACGCCAGAGATCGAGGCCATGGCCGGAGACACTGCCGGTGATGATGGTTCAGGTGGCATGATCACCAAGATCGAGGCGGCGCGCGTCGCCCTGCAGGCCGGATGTCGACTGGCGATCAGCGATGGCCGTGCGCTGCACCCGCTCAAACGCCTGCTCGAGGGTGAACGGGCGACGTGGTTCATGCCCCAGGGTGAGCCGCACACAGCACGCAAGAGCTGGATTGCCGGGTCCTTGAAGCCGGTTGGAACCATTGTGGTTGATGATGGAGCGGCGGGAGCACTGGCGCGAGGCAAAAGTCTGCTGCCCGCAGGTGTCGTCAAAGTGATTGGCGCGTTCGAGCGCGGCGACCCGGTGATTGTCGCGGGTGCAGACGGTGTTGAAATCGCGCGCGGCCTGATCGCCTATGACAGCGCGGATGCGCGACGCATTCTCGGGCGCCAGTCTGACGAGATCGAAGGTATTCTCGGCTATCGCGGTCGTGAGGAAATGATCCACCGCGACGATCTCGTCGAGAGCTGAGTCCGCGATGTCCGGGACCGGGTCTTCCGACCGGCTGCTCTACAGCACAGTCATTGTTGTGGCACTCGTTGCTGTTGGCCATGCGGCGATCTTCGTGCGGATGGCAGAGGCCGACTCGCTGGTCATTGCCGCCTATCGCATGCTGATTGCGGCTTTGGTGCTGTTGCCGTTCGCGCTCTATACGGGCTGGGAGGAACTGCGCAAGCTCACGCGGCGTGAATGGGGGCTGATTGGGCTGGGCTCGGTGTTTCTGGCCCTGCATTTTGCCACATGGATTGAAGGCGTGGCCCTCACATCGATTGCAAATTCGGTGGTGCTGGTCACCCTGACACCGGTCTGGCTCGCACTCTGGTCGCTTGTGGCACTTCGCCGTCCACCGGGCGCGCGTCTCTGGGCGGCAATCCTGCTTGCTGTCGGGGGCAGCACGATCATGGCCTGGGGCAGCATGAAGCTGGGTTTGGACAGCCTGTTGGGGGATGCCCTCGCGCTGGCGGGCGGGTTGTTCTTTGCCGCGTTCTTTCTGGTGGCTGAAAATATCCGCCGCCGCGTCGGGGTGATGGTGTTTGTGGTGCTCGTCTATGCGGGGGCTGCGTTCCTGCTCTGGGTACCGGTGCTGGGCCTTGGACTGCCGGTTGCCGGGTTCAGCGGGGAAACCTATTTCGCGCTTGTGGCGATTGCGGTCATCAGTCAGGTGATCGGGCATTCCGGGTTCAACTGGGCGGTGCGGGTGATTTCACCGATGGTGCTCGCGCTGGCGCTGCTTGCCGAGCCGATCCTGAGCGCGGCGCTGGGCTGGATCTATTTTCGCGAAGGCTTTGGCGTCGAAACGGTTCTTGGCGGTTTCCTGATCCTCGGGGCGATCTATCTGGGCATGCGGGCCGAGAGCGGTAGCGCGAAGGCGCAAACAGGGTGAATTTCACCGGCGGATTGACTATCGTCGCCCCGGCAGGCCGAACACGGTCGGAGAAGAGCAATGACAGCAGCACATGATTTGTCGGCGGATCAGAATATCCACGACATGATGAACCGGGTCGGGATTGCCGCGAAAGCTGCAGCCCAGGAACTCGCGGCGGCATCCGCAGAGACCAAGAACGCCGGGCTGCATGCCGCTGCGGCGGCTCTGCGGTCACGCAAGGATGAAATCCTTGCCGCCAATGCCAAGGATGTGGCCGGGGCTGAATCCCGTGGCGTGAAGGGCTCGTTTCTGGATCGGCTGATCCTTGATGATGCGCGCGTGGAAGCCATGGCGCGCGGCCTGGAAGAGGTTGCAGCCTTGCCGGACCCGATCGGGACAGTTCTGGCCGAATGGGAGCGTCCCAACGGATTGAAAATTGCCCGGGTGCGGGTGCCGCTGGGGGTCATCGGTGTGATCTACGAATCCCGGCCCAATGTGACGGCGGATGCCGGTGGGCTGTGTGTCAAAGCTGGCAATGCCGCGATTTTGCGGGGGGGATCAGAAAGCTTTGGAACCTCGGGAGTCATCCTGTCCTGCTTGCAGGACGGGCTGAAGGCCGCCGGCCTTCCTGAGGCAGCGATTCAGGCGCCCCCCACCACCGACCGGGAGGCCGTGGGTGCGTTGCTGCGGATGATCGATTATGTGGACGTGATCGTTCCGCGGGGCGGGAAATCGCTGATCGAGCGGGTGCAGAATGAAAGCCGGATTCCGGTCTTCGCGCATCTCGAGGGGCTTTGTCATACCTATGTGCATGCCGAGGCCGATCCGAAGATGGCGCGGGAGATCGTGTTGAATGCGAAGATGCGCCGCACGGGTATTTGCGGTGCGACGGAAACGGTCCTGATCGACCGGGATGTCGCCGGGGATCTGCTCGGACCGATTGTCGATGACCTCACAGCTGCGGGCTGCGAGGTCCGCGGTGATCAGGATGCCCGCAAGATCGATGCCCGTATCGTTCCCGCCAGCGATGCTGATTGGGATACCGAATATCTCGATGCCATCGTCTCCGTGCGTGTGGTCGACGGGGTCGACGCCGCAATCGATCATGTGAATGTCCATGGCTCGAACCACACCGACGCGATCATCACGGCCAACGCCGCCATTGCCGAACGGTTTCTGAACCGGGTCGATAGCGGCATCGTCCTACACAATGCCTCAACCCAGTTTGCCGATGGCGGTGAATTCGGAATGGGTGCCGAGATCGGTATTTCGACCGGCAAGATGCACGCGCGTGGGCCCGTGGGTGCCGAACAGCTGACCAGCTACAAATACGTCGTGCGTGGTACCGGTCAGGTGCGGCCCTGATCCGGCTCGGCATGCGATGACAGATACAGACAGTGTGATCTTTTCGGGTCAGGCGGGAGCGTTTGACCACCGCAACCGGCGGATCGGCTTGCTCGGGGGCTCGTTCAATCCGGCCCATGCCGGGCATCGCTATATCAGTACCGAAGCGTTGCGGCGCCTCGATCTGGATGAGGTCTGGTGGCTGGTCTCGCCGCAGAATCCGCTGAAATCCCAGTCGGGTATGGCACCTTTTAGCCAGCGCCTGTCCCATGCGGCCTCGGTTGCAAGGCATCCGCGGATCCGGGTTTCTGCGATCGAAGCCGAAATGGGAACGCGCTATACTGCGGATACTCTGGCCATGCTGGTCCGGCGATTTCCCGCAGCCCGCTTCGTCTGGCTGATGGGGGCGGACAATCTGATGCAGATTCCGAAGTGGCGGGATTGGTCAAATATATTTAAGACAGTTCCCATTGCCGTCTTTGCCCGTGATTCATATGATTCAGAGGCATTGTCGGAGATCGCAGCCCATCGCTTTCGGGCCAACCGGTTGCCGGCACATGCGGCCAAGGTTCTGGCTGACGCCGCGCCGCCTGCCTGGGTGTATCTGAGAATCAGGCCTCACCCGGCAGCGGCGACGAATTTGCGGCAAGCCGGGCAATGGCCGGTCTAATTGAGTTCAACCCGGGGTCCAGATGACCGGACCCGTTACAAGGAGGCGCAGTTTGGAAGCGCAATTTTCGTCATAGCACGTCAGGGCAAGGCCACGCCGCGGCCAATAGCGGCGCAAACCCTCGCACTCGTCGAGAAATCTCTCGACGACGACAAGGCTGATGATATCCGGGTGATCCCCCTGGCGGGAAAATCCGACATCGCTGACTACATGGTGGTGGCCAGCGGCACATCCTCGCGTCGGCTGGATTCGATCACCGAACATCTTCTCGAAAACCTCAAGGCATCCGGTGTACGCGGCTCGCACGCCGAAGGGCGGCGCAGTGGTGAATGGGTGCTGATCGATGCCGGGGACGTCATCGTTCACCTGTTTCGCCCCGAAGTGCGCGATCACTATGCGATCGAGAAGCTCTGGGAAGCCGATTTCGCGCGCGAACGTGCTGCGCAGGACGCGGTTCCGGCCTGACGAACCCCTGAGTAGGATCCGTCAGTGTGGCGGGTTGTGCAGTGAGGATGGAAGTGATGCGCATCATGGTTGCTGCGGTCGGTCGCGCACGCGCAGGGCCGGAAGCAGCGTTATTTGAGCATTATGCCAAACGCATCACGGTCTGGCCGTTTGAGCTTCGCGAGGTCGACCTCCGGAAAAACGTCCCGGTCGGTCAGTTGTCTGAGGCCGAAGGTGCGCTGCTACTCGATGCCGTCCCGGATGGCGCGCATGTCATTGCTCTGGACGAGGTCGGGAAACAGCTTTCCAGTGAGGCGATCGCTTCGCTTCTTGGTGCGTTGCAGGATGACGCCACGCGCGACGTGGTCTTCCTGATCGGCGGCGCGGACGGGCATTCCGAGGCCGTGCGGGCGCGCGCCGACAGGGTGATGGGCTTCGGGCAGAACACCTGGCCCCACATGCTGGTTCGTGGATTGCTGGCAGAGCAGGTCTATCGGGCACAACAGATACTCGCAGGACACCCCTATCACCGCGCGTGAGGAGCATCCTGCTCTAGCAGGATCGGCCAGAATCGGGCATTAACAGTCTCAATTCACCTTAACCGCGCAGGAATGGAACAACGCGGATGAACCATCTGATCATCACACGTCACGGCCAGAGCCAGTGGAACCTCGAAAACCGGTTTACCGGCTGGGAAGACGTCGATCTGACCGAGGTCGGTGTGGCCGAAGCGATCCGTGCGGGCGAACTGCTCAAGGATTTTCAGATCGACGCGGTCTATTCCTCAACCCTCAAACGCGCGCTGCGCACGGTCGAACTGGCGCTGGATTCGGCGGCTGCAGCCGGGGCCAACCTCGACCATCTGCGCGCAGGTGATCGCTGGAACGTGATCCAGCATGACGATCTGCGAGAGCGTCACTATGGCGACCTGGTTGGCTTGAACAAGGCCGAAACCGCCAAGAAATACGGTGAAGAGCAGGTGCATCTCTGGCGCCGTGGCTTTGAGGTGCGACCCCCGAATGGTGAAAGCCTGGCCGATGTGGTGGAGCGGGTGCGGCCGTACTATGAGGCTGAGATTGCCCCCCAGATTGCGGCGGGGAAAAATATCCTGGTGTCGGCTCACGGTAACAGCCTGCGCGCCCTTTTGCTGATCCTGGGAGAATACACAGCCGAGGAAATCACCGGTGTGGAACTGCCGACCGGACGCCCGCTCGTGTTTGAATTCGAGAATGGCAAGAAGCAGAAGAGCTATTATCTCGGCGATTAGTCCGTTGTTGCGCGCGCGCGTAACAATCGGTTTGCTCGCGGGAGCTGTGTGTCTGGCGGTTCCCGCGCAGGCACAGACCGGTGCTGCCGCGCCGACCCAGGAACGTCTCGATGCGGTGCGCGAATCGCTCGAACAGGACCGGGAGCGGGCTGCCGAACTCTCACGCAAGGCCGAAGAACAGGCGCGCGAGCTGACAAAGCTGCGGACCGAGATGCGCGTGGCCGCCCATGCCATCCAGACCCATGAAGCAGCCCTGGATACTCTGGAAAGCGAATTGTCGCTGCTCGAGGGTGAGGCAACCCGGAAGCAGGTTCAGTTCGAAAGTCGCCGCTCCGAACTCGGCAGCACGCTGGCAGCGCTACAGCGCCTGTCCCTGCGCCCCACGGCCGCTTTGCTGGTCAGCCCGGGCGATCCCAATGATGTTGTCCGCAGCGGGCTTTTGTTGCGGACAACAGTTCCCGAGATTGAGCGTCAAGCCCGCTTGCTGCGCGCCGATATTTCGGAACTGACGGATGTTCAGGATCGCATCCGGACACGGAAAGTCGAATTGCAGACCGCTGCGGTTGACCTGAAGAACGAGCGCAACCGCCTCAAAGGTCTTTCAGACACGAAGAACACGGTGCTGACCCAGACCAGAGGCGCCCAAAGCGAAGCCGAAAAACGGGTTGCGGCCTTGAGTTCAGAGGCAAAAACCCTTGAAGAACTGCTGTCAAATTTGCGTGACAGTACGGCATCCGCGATTCCGCAGCCCCGTCCCCGGCCCGGCCAGAACGCGGAATCACTGATCGCGCCGACCTTGCGACCCACCGGGCCGTCGATTGCGTCGGCACGTGGACAGCTTTCCTGGCCGGCATATGGTACGGTTATCCGGGGTTTCGGGGCGCAAACCGAGGCCGGTGTGCCGGCGCAGGGTGTGACCTGGGAAACCCGGGCGAATTCGTCGGTTGTTGCGCCGTGGGATGGTCGGATTGCGTTTGCCGGCCCGTTTCGCCGGTTCGGGCAAATCTTGATCATCGATCATGGCGAGGGATATCATTCGCTGATTGCCGGTCTCGGACAGATCGATGCCCAACTGGGCCAGTGGGTCCTGGCGGGTGAGCCTTTGGGAATGACCGGTGTTGGCGCGGATGCCAAAAGCGGGGGGCGGGCTTCTCAGGCCCAAAGCCGATCGCGCGGATCGACACTCTATGTGGAGTTCCGTCACGACGGACAACCTATTAACCCGTTGCCCTGGTTGGCAGCGCAAACAAACAGGACACAAGGCTGATGCGTAAATTTCTCTCCGTGGTCGCATTCTCGACCATGCTCGTCACGGCACCGGCGGCCGCAATCGCCGCCGAGACCGATGAAGAGACATTTCGGCAACTCGAACTTTTCGGTGACATCTTCGAGCGCGTCCGCGCCCAGTATGTCGATGAAGCGGCAGACAAGGATCTGATCGAGGCTGCCATCAACGGTATGCTTCAGTCCCTCGACCCGCATTCGAGCTATCTGAACGAAGAAAGCTTCCGGGACATGCAGGTGCAGACCCGCGGAGAGTTCGGCGGTCTGGGTATCGAAGTGACCATGGAGCAGGGGCTCGTGCGCGTGGTCTCGCCAATCGACGAAACGCCTGCCGCGCGGGCTGGTCTGGAAGCTGGTGATTTCATCACCCATCTGGATGGTGAAAGCGTTCTTGGTCTGACGCTGTCCGATGCGGTGGACAAGATGCGGGGCCGGGTCGGGTCCGATATCGAACTCACCATCCGCCGCGAGGGCTTGGAGCCCTTCGATGTGACGGTGACCCGCGATGTGGTGCGTATCCGTTCGGTACGAAACCGGGTTGAAGGCAAGGCCGGCTATATCCGCATTACGACCTTCAATGAACAGACCATGGATGGCGTTGAAGCCTCGATGAAGAGCCTGCGCGAGGAACTCGGCAATGAGATGATCGGACTGGTACTCGATTTGCGCCGAAATCCGGGTGGCTTGCTTGATCAGGCGGTGAAGGTCTCCGACGCCTTCCTCGATCAGGGCGAAATCGTTTCGACCCGTGGCCGTGATGCCGACAATGCCCAGCGTTTCAACGCGACCAAGGGTGATCTGGCAGAAGGCCTGCCGATTGTGGTGTTGATCAATGGTGGATCGGCTTCGGCTTCGGAAATTGTGGCTGGTGCATTGCAGGACCACAAGCGCGCCGTCGTCATGGGCACCGAGAGTTTCGGCAAGGGGTCGGTCCAGACAATCATGCCGATTTCCGGCCATGGCGCGCTGCGCCTGACCACGGCCAAGTACTACACACCAAGCGGGCGCTCGATCCAGCTGACAAGCATCACCCCGGATATCGTTGTCGAGCAGGCAAAGGTCGAGATTGAGGAAAGGACCCAGCGTGTCCGGGAACGGGATTTGCGGAATGCTCTCTCTAATGAAGGCGTGGAGAACAGGCCGGAGGGCGAGGTCGAAGAAGAGGTCGAGGTGAGCGAAACCACTGATGTCACGGACTATCAGCTCGCCCGTGCGCTGGACCTGCTCAAGGGTATCGCGACCTATACCCTACGCGCGACCAACTGACCGTTAACCAGTTTCCGTTACGTTCTGCACCATGAGCGAAGAGCTTACGGACAAACCATCAAGACTGAGCGGCGTGGCGGTTCTTCCATGGACCGTTGCGCTCGTTCTGTTTTTGCTACTTGCCGGGCTGGCCGCGCTTTCCATTGTGGGGTTCACGCCGGACCCGTTTGCCGAACCCGAGATACCTGCGCAGACGACCACAGAAGAGCCCGCGCCAGAGGTGACGAACGAATCCCCGCCGGCTGTCGAGACTGAGCCGCCCGGGAACGCAGAGACGACTTCGCCGGAGCCGCCGTCGGCGATGGACCCGGCAATGGATCCCCAAAGCGAAGTAGAGCCTCCGACGGACTCTGCCGACCCGATTGAAGCCGCTATCGCATCCGATCAGGATCCGGATTCCGTACTGCCGACACCGTCCGATGCGACCACGCCGGAGATCGTTGCGCCATCGCCCGTCACGCCAGAAACCGACGCGCCCGAACCTGAAGCGCCAGCATTCGAAGCATCTGATGACGAAGAGTCGCAAGGTGAGGAAGGCGAACCGGCTGCGCAGTCCGAACCCGACACATCCGTCCCCAATCCGTCCGAGGTCGCTGCGGTGCCACAGACGGCACCCTCATCGCAGTCTATGTCTGCACCCGTGCCCGATATAGAATCCGATTTGCCTCCGTCGCCTCTGATGATTCCGCGCGGGCAACGTGGCGGTTTGCGTCCGGCGCCTGATCCGGGCCTGATTGAATCATCCCCTCTGGGGCCGCTGCCACGCATTGGTCCGGATGGCCGGGAGCCATGGAAGGTCTATGCCCGCCCGTTTGATGATACCGATACGCGCCCACGTGTGGCTGTCATCCTGAGCGGTCTGGGACTGTCGAGCGCGGCGACGGAAGCCGCGATACAGGACCTGCCCAGTGAAGTGACGTTGGCTTTCCAGCCCTTTGCCGACAATATCCAGCAATGGATCCAGCTCTCGCGGGCCGCCGGCCATGAGGTGTTGCTGAACCTGCCCATGGAGCCCGTGGACTTTCCAGCCAATGATCCGGGGCCGCGGGCACTGTTCGTGACCTTGTCGCCCGACGAGAACCAGGACCGCATGCGGTGGGCCCTTTCCCGGGTCTCGGGCTATGTGGGTGTGGTGAACCATATGGGATCACGCTTCACAACCTCGCGGGACTCGATGCAGCCCATTCTCGCCGAACTGAAAGCGCGCGGTCTGCTGTTTGTGGACGCCCGCTCTGCGGCCCGCAGCGTGGCGACAGTTCTGGCTTCGGAAATGGAAGTCCCGCGCGCCATCAACGACCGTTTCCTCAACAACCGTGAGGTCTCGCGCGCGACGGTGGATGCACGGCTTGCCGAGGTTGAGCAGATCGCAAGGAGCGCGGGAGTCTCGATCGCCATCGGACATGCCTTTCCCGTGACCCTGGAGCGGATCCGCGCCTGGGCCGCCACGCTGGAAGGCAAGGGGATCGCACTGGTCCCGATCTCGGCCGTGGTGGATCGGCAGTCTGACCGATGAAGGATTTGCGCGCCGATGAACGCGATGCGCGGCACTACCGCAAATGCGCGGGTGTGGTGCTACTCAACAAGGCCGGGCAGGTCTGGGTCGGGGAACGCAATGATGCGGCAGGGGCGTGGCAGATGCCCCAGGGCGGGATTGATCCGGGGGAAGATCCGCGTGATGCCGCCTTGCGTGAACTGGAAGAGGAAATCGGGACCGCCAATGTCGAATTCCTTGCCGCAGCGCCGCACTGGCTGAAATACGACTTGCCCGACGAACTCATGCGCCGGTCCTGGAAGGGCAAATGGCGCGGACAGATGCAGATGTGGTTCGTCTTCCGCTTTTGTGGCGCAGAAACAGATATTGACGTTCTGGGCGTCGAGAAACCGGAATTCGAGCGTTGGCGTTGGGTCGAACCCGAAGAGGTGCCGCGCCTGATCGTCGCGTTCAAACGTCCGGTTTATGAGGCTATCATCGAAATGTTCCAGCCTGTTCTTGCGGGGTCCGCGGACCGTTCAGGATCGCGCTAGATCGCGTTTCAGGCCGCTGCTGTGGTGTCGCGGTTGGTGCGCAGGTTCAGGAACCAGCATGCTGCCCGCGCAATCCAGCTGGTCAGTCGCCCGTGGGGCGCAAACCCGACCGCCTTGAAGATCAGTGTAATGGCGCGTTCGACATGGCGGATTTCATAAAACCCATAGGCGCGGGACATATAGGCCCGAATGCATCTCTTGCGATCATAGGACTCGCCGGTGTTGTTGGCGGCGTAATAGGCATAGGCCAGTTCGTCGTCTTCGCTTTCCCCGATGCGTCCAAGCCCGACCCAGAGGCGTTTGAGCCTGCCGAGATTCTCGATATCCCGATAGCGCTCCATATGGGTGTAGAACAGTTTGTAGTGACGAATTTCGTCCTGTGCGATTTTTTCGCAGATGCGTTGCAGCACCGGCTCCTTGGTCGCCTCTCGCAGGGCGGAGTAGTAGGAGGAGGTTCCGACCTCCACCATGCAGCGTGCGACGAGTTCGCCACATTTCGTGCCGCGCACCGAGTTGTCGCTT